>JABMQA010000496.1 GCA_013203545.1 Bacteroidota bacterium | reverse complement strand
GTTCCATACTGTTTCGATGTCAGCATTAATCGTAATTTCCTGCGTGTAGTAAATTTCTTTTCCCATGTTATATTAATTATATTTATTTGTATTTAATGTGAATTGGATCCGGCATCTAAAATAACTTAATGCTGGCACAAATTAATAAAAAAATCCCTGGATTAAATCAGAGCATTTTTCCGGAGCTGAATTTACACATTTTTTCATGCGCAAAAACATATTCCATAAAGCATCATGCAGATGTGTTAAAAAAATGTAATTTTGTTCATCCTGGTTTTTATTGTTGTTAAGCATGTGATGATAGTCCGGTGTAAAACTGAAATATGTTCAAATAGAAAGATACTTACATTGAAAAAAATAACGCTTTTCTTATTCTTATTAGCATCATGTATGACTTCCCCGGGGCAAACCACTGAGCCCCTGCTTCGTCTGAACAGTGAAATGCATACATCCAGAATAAGCAGGATGAGCATGGATGCCGGGGGAAACCGCATATTAACGGTATCCCGGGACAAAACTGCCAAACTCTGGGATGCTGCCACCGGTGACTTACTGATGACCTTTCACCCACCCATTGACAAGGATGGCGAAGGTATGCTTTATGCCGGAGCGCTGTCACCGGATGGTGTGATTGCTGCTGTAGGTGGTTGGACAGGGTACAAATGGGATAACAGCCATTCAATTTACCTATTCAACGCCAATTCTGGTGAAATGATTCAGCGCCTCACGGGTCTTGGAAATGTGGTCACCGACCTGGAGTTTTCCATTCAGGGCGAATACCTGGCCGCTGCGCAGGGAGCAGGAGAGGGTGTAAGGATTTATAAGCATGATCATGCAGGAGGATTTACTTTCTCGTTGGAAAAAACACTTTCAGGATATGAAAGTGCCAGTTATAATATTTGTTTTAGTCCTTCGGGCAATATGGTATCCGCCTGTGATGATGGCTATATCCGCCTTTATAGTAATAGTTTTGAATTGATCAAAAAAACCAAAGGCAGTGGGCAGGAATCTTTTTCCGTTGCTTTTTCACCTGACGGAAGTAAAATCGCCGTGGGGTATTATGATGTCAGGGAAGTAGAAGTTTTTGATGCGGTAACACTCGGGCTGCTTTACCGGCCGGAACTGGGTGAGATAGAGAATGAAGGTAATTTTTATTGTGTCTCCTTTTCTGCCGATGGTGAATGCCTTTTTGGTGGAGGATCTTACCCTGAATATATTGACGGAAACTGGTGGTATATTATCCGAAGATGGGATCGGGGTGGCCGGGGTAGCTATACCGATTACCCGGTTTGTGATAATATTATCATGGATATTAAACCAGTACCTTTACACAATGGGAAGCAGGGGGGTGTGATCTTTGCGGGCACACTCCCTGATTTTGGCCGTATAGACCAATACGGTAACATGCAATTTTATAAAGCAGGAAAAGTATTTAGTATGAATGTAACCGACCGTGCCCATTTGAAAACTGAATCCACAGGAGATGTCATAGCTTTTAAGCCCAATGGGGAAGATGCCATGATGTTTTCAGTTTCTGACCGGCGTCTAAATCCTTTTGAACAACTACCCGGCATGGAAAGCTATACCGATCAAAGGGGAAGCATTAGCGTTGGTGATTGGGAGGATTCCTACAAACCTGTAATTAATGGTGAGGCAACCGGTTTTCTCCGTCAATCCGAATTATGCCGTTCGGTAGATATTTCCCCATATGGTGACAAAATTGTTTGTGGTGCAAATTGGTCGATTTACTGCACGGATGGTAAAGGTGAAAAATTATGGAAAACCTCAATCCAAAGCAATGCCTGGGCTGTGAATATCAGCCAAAATAGCAAAACGGTTGTTGCTTCGATGGGGGAAGGTATCATAAACTGGTACCGTATGAAGGATGGGAAACTGCTGCTCACACTGTATATCAACCCGGATGATCGTCGCTGGGTATTGTTTACACCTGAAGGATATTATGACGCGGCACCCGGTGCAGAGGATCTCATCGGGTGGCATTTGAACGATGGGCCCGATAAGGAAGCTTACTTTTTCCCGGCATCCAAATTCCGCAACAAATATTACCGTCCCGATGTGATTGATAACATCCTGGCAACATATGATGAAGGGGATGCACTGCGCATTGCCGATTTGCAAAACAACCGCAAAAGCAACGACACCAAAATTGCCAACATGTTACCCCCGGTGGTGCGGATACTCTCACCCTCCCATAGGCAGGAGGTAGGCTCTGAAAATCTTACCATTCGCTACACGGCAGAATCACCAAATGGAGAGCCGGTAACTGCCGTTAAGGTTATGATAGATGGTCGCCCGGTGAGCAACCAACGGGGCTTTAAACCCATGCATGATGAAACCGGTGAGATTACGATTCAAATTCCGCAAAAAGATGCCACCATACAACTTCTGGCAGAAAACAGGCATGGCTGGAGTACCCGGGCAGAAGTTGCTGTAAAATGGAAGGGGAGCGATAACAAACCTGATGTGCTCAAACCAACCCTTTACATGCTGGCGATTGGCGTTAGCGATT
>JABMQA010000495.1 GCA_013203545.1 Bacteroidota bacterium | reverse complement strand
TGTAAATGTTAGTCCTCAATGGCTGATTAAAGGGATGAAATATTTAAGGGTAGATGCAGATATGGTTGGAGGTAAAATTAAACCGCTCTGGCAATCAAAGCGTCCTGTGTGGCTCAAAGATAATATGTTGAAAATGTTGGCTGTACTGGACTATGGGGATAGTCCTTTAAAGATTGAAGCATTTTCCATGATGTTGTATGGGGCAAATATGGCCTGCAAGAGAGAAATAATTGATAAGTACGGTAATTTTAGTACTAAACTGGGAGTATCAGGGGGGAAATTGTCTGGATTTGAGGATACAGAATTCTTTTTTAGATTAGTGGAAAATGGGGCTATTGCGTATTATGTGCCGGAAATGGTGGTTTATCATAAAATACCTTCAACGCGTTGCCAAAAAAAATATTTTACTAAATGGGCAGTTGATAGATCATATTCAAATGTCGAGTATGACCTGCTGTGCACTGACAAGATAAAAAAACACCAAGTATATGGAGTGCCACGATGGTTGTATAAAAAAATGTTCATAAGTTTTGTAAACTGGTTGGTCAATAGGATGTTTAATAGTGCAGATTTTAGTTTTGAATATAAGCTGATTATGCTTGGTAACATGAGTATGATTAGAGCATATCGCGACCTGAATAAAAAAAAATAAGTCATTGAAGAAAGAGCACGGTTTAATGGTATTTATTGAATTATAATCCCATTAATAAATTATTAATAAGGGTTGAATTTGGGTATAATGATAAAGAAAATTTTAAATCGTATTATATTAAACTCCCCGTTTTTTATTCATAGGCATAAAACCATACATAAGTCAAAATTGGCTATCATAGGGTTTCACCGAGTTATTGATGAAGCGGATGAGAGATTTCAAGAAGCTAATCTGCAATGGACCATCACAAGTCAACAATTTAAAGATATTTTAATAACTTTAAAAAAATATTTCACACTCGTATCCCCAGAAGAAGTATTAGATGCGCAAAGAAATGTAAGGAACCTCCCAAGTTCTCCATTGCTAATAACTTTTGATGATGGATGGGTTGATAATTATTTATATGCTTTCCCTATATTAAAGGAAAATAATGCAAGAGCATTATTTTTTATAACAACAGATTATATTGGGTCATATAGCTATTTCATGGAAGAAGCATTATTTTCATATTTTTCTTTAGCCTCAAGAGGAAATAGTGAATTTGAGAAATTTATAAGAGACGTAGAATGTGATCTTGGCAAAATGAAAGGATACCCACATAATCATCAGATAAATTTAGCTATTTCCAAAGTGCGAAAATTAAAACCTGAGAAAAGGAAAGAGGTTCTGCAAAAATACCATGAAATAATTCATCGAGATATATCTGTTCGATTATTTATGAACCGTGATGAATTAAAAGAAATGTATGATTCAGGAATGAGTATAGGTAGTCATGGCAAATCACACACCCCTCTTACCTCTGTTGGTGCAAGCAAAGAGGAATTAATAAGTTCAAAACAGGTGATAGAAAATATTACTGGTACGAATGAGTTCTTTTTGTCATACCCTCACGGAGCATACAATGCCAAATTATCAAAAGAATGCAGTGGGGCAGGTTTTCATTTCGCATGTTCAAGTGATACTGGTTTGAATTCAGTACCAATAAATAATATGTTTGCATTAAAACGGTTTTTCCTTCCATCATGGCGATTTAATGCGCATTCAGGAAAATTAACTAATGATCAACTCAAAGAAATAGTACTCCGTGATCTGTAAATCATGCCAAGATCTATCAAGGAATTAGTATCTGTCATTATTCCAACCTATAATTGTGCCCATACAATAACACGAGCATTAGAGTCAGTTTATTCTCAAAATTATCCTCATCTTGAAATTATCGTTATCGATGATGGATCTACTGATAACATACAAAAGATCCTGCAGAAATTTCCTGATTTGAAAATTATAACCTTCTCAAGTCAAAGAGGTGTTGCCTCGGCCCGTAATGCTGGAATTGGGAAGGCTTCAGGTGAGTTTGTCGCCTTTCTAGATGCAGACGATAAATGGTTTCCTCAGAAAATTACGAAACAAGTAGCTTTGATGAAAAATAGTCCACTTCAACCTGGGCTTGTTACATGCAATTCAGAGTCAGTAGGTGCCAATAAAAAATATGAAGCCTGTAGTAACTACTATGAGTTGCGAAAACCCTACCGTGGAAGCGATTGCTGGTATGAACTGCTGAAAGCCAATTTTATACCTACTCCAACCGTAATGGTTAAAAAAAGTGTCTTTCAAGTTGTTTCTCCTTTTAATGAAAGCTATAAGATTTCTGAAGACTTGGATTTATGGGCTAGGATTGCTTTTAATTTCCCAATTGATTACGTGGATGAAGTATTGGTTAGATTTTATGATAGGCCAGGAAGTTTGATGGATCGATTAAGCAATAATCGCCATACACAAACCCTTGAAGTTTTACAGAACATTTTCCTTGAAAATAGAAAAGAAATCTCAAGGAAACAGGAAAGGGAAATAATGGGTACACGGTATCTTATGATAGCCTATTCCTCCTATGTCAATGGAGAATATGCAATGTCTTTAGAATTCTGCATGAAAGTCTTATATTGTCGCCATCGAATAATTAAAACTCTGTCTGTCATATTCCGTTGTTTACTTAAAAGAGCCAAACTAAGTTGAACACCTTAAAAGACCGGCACTTTATAGTGAAAAAAGGACATGGTTGTCGTGAGTAATTAAAATGATTACAGCAATTAAAATTTTTTTTAAAACACTCCTTTTGCCAGTATTATATTTTGGCGGACTTGGAGCTGTTATAGCTTCATTTTTTAAAGAGGTAAAGTGGGTTTTTCTTCTTCTTGTTTTTCTTATTCCCCAGCCAAATGTCTGGTATAAATTACATAGTTATCCCTTGGGTAAGGATTTCCTTGATTTATTATTTGTGGCTTGTCTCGTTGGTATTCTGCGGCAGGGGGATAGAATAAGTAAGAGCAGAAATTTCCCGATCATAGTGATTTTTATTCTTTATAGTTACTTCTCCCTTATCATTAGCAGCTTTAATTTTGGCATGCCTTTTCCGGTGTCTTTATCAAATAGTTTGGTGCTTGATTGGAAAAATTATGCGCAGATGGTTGTTTTATATTTTTTTGCTTTTAGCCTTGTTAAGGATAAGGATTACATAAAATTAGTCACAACTTTGATGGGGTTAGTTATTTTAATAATATCCATAAGGAGTTATAGAGGGTTTCATACTGGATCAACTTTTTCATATGACAAAAGGTATGGTGGACCTTTTGAATTTGTGGGGCTTGGTGCAAATCACTTAGGTGCCTTTATTGCGTATACCTGGTCTTTTTTTCTAGGTATTTTTGCAATAGCAAAAGATAAGGTGCTGAAATGGTTGTCTTTGGCCAATATTATTGTTGGCTTACATCCTTTATTTTTTTCTTATTCCCGAGGAGCTTATCTAGCCGCACTGGCATCTTTTGGTTTTTGCGGGAGTCTACGGAAAAAAAGTTGGCTCATTATCCTGGCAATATTTTTATTTAGTTGGCAAGTTTTCTTACCAGCATCTGTCACCGATAGGATTGAAATGACCGAAACAGAGAGCGGTGAACTTGAAGAATCCGCTGACCTGAGGTTTTTAGC
>JABMQA010000494.1 GCA_013203545.1 Bacteroidota bacterium | reverse complement strand
GAAATACAGCGCATAAAAAAAACCGGGCCGGCAAGTGGGAAGGGAAAATGTAAATTTGCAGTTCAGAAAATCAGTAAGCCAGAAGAAGTGCCCGGTTGTTTTTATTTTGCTGTTCTTTTTTAAATTATATTTTTCAATTTTTAATAATTTTCTTTGTTACAGATCTGAAACCATCCTGTATCCTGATAAAATAAATTCCGTTATTCAGCTTGCTGACATCAATGGTATTGATTTCGGAACCCGATAATCTACCCTTTATCTTCAGTTCTCCCAGGATATCAAAAATCGCGAATTGACCTTTAATATCAGCTATGGCCATTGTGTTATGAACCGGATTTGGGAACAGGTTAACCTCAAGAACCTTGGGATTATGTTCATTAACCTCAAGGGATGATTCATAATGGTCTTTCACACTCAAAATTCTCCCCTTCATCAATTCCACACTTTTTAAATGATTATCATCAGCATTTTCCTGATATGAGCGGGCAAAAACAAAAGCCAGATCAAAACTAAGCTCGTCACCGGGCTTAAACTCAAAGGGCCCGGTTGATAAAACCCCTCTCCGATCGCCGGGGGGTTCTGCCGGATCCGATATTTCTGACCATCCTTCCCCTGTAACCGGATCACCCGGATATCCAAACATTACCGGAACTGTCCCTCCATAACCGTTCTGACCATAGGTTAAATGGGTTGAATCCCGCCATATACCCTTCAAGGCGTTGTAATAATGGTAATCCCATACCGGATCACCTGTTGGCGTGGGGCCATATCCAATAAAATACATAAATGAACTCATATTAAAATTCAGGCAACTAAGGGCAACAGCAGGAGGGAAATTGGTATATGAACCGATACCGGAATAGTTACAATCGCTGCTTTCGCCATTATACGCATAGGCTGCATTGAGTATAGTATCACACCCGATGTGATCATCAATCGGACAGCCCAGATCAAAATCGGTAAAGAAGCCCTGGTAATAATCAGCATAGGTATTATGGGATCTGTTGATAATTTTATAGTTAACAAATATGGAATTATTCAGCGCAGAATCTGCCGGACGGTCGAAAGCATAATACATTGCCTGAACCTCAACACCGAGCTTCCTTCCCGGTGTTTGTCCATTTTCAAACCGGTCGTCGTTAAAAATGGTAAAAATGGACTGGTCACCTTTGGTAATCGGGAAATCACCTGTTCCGGGGGAATAAAACCCATTCTCATCAAAATCGTAATAAGGTGCCAGTTCCCAGGCCATGCCCAGGGTGGTATCGCCATGTGCCGGCCATTCGGCTATATTTTCAGGAATGACATAATCAGGATTTTGCCACATGTTCCGGTGATCAACAATCTGCTGTTGACTGATCTTCCATACCCGGTTCCATTTTACATCCAGGTCGTAGGAGTAGTTTACGCTATCCATAACAGGGCCCGGATAAAAATCAAATTCAAACCTGTAAACATCGGCTGATACATGCAAAAGGCCGTCATCATCAAAACCGCCCATCCATAGTGAGTGGGAGAACAGAGCATTGATACCGGAATTGGATGGAACCTCAAAGAAAGCTGTCCCTGTCAAATCCCAAAACTGGGTTCCACAGGAATTGATTCTACACGCAATGTTGTTTGCATTTTATGTATCGAATCCTTTGTTGCTGATCTGAAGGTAAACAGTTGCAAGCTCCGAATACAGACCATTCACCTGGTCGAGAATCCTGTATCGTAATGAATCAAGACCTTTATAGTTCATAGCAGGATATATCAGAATCGTTGTATCGGAGTACTCGGCATACCCGAAGTTGGGCTGCATCAGGTTCACGATTTTAACCGGGTGACCTTCATCGGCAAAGTCGTTATCGAGTACAAATAATGTATCGAAATCCAGCGCGATAAGGTCGTAATAATCGTTTTCTGCTATCGGGGCTTTATCCTGGGCAAACAAAATCCCAAAGCTGAAAATCAACATCAATAAAGTGGTAATATTTTTCAATCTCATGGCAGGAAGTTTTATTAATGTTTTAAAAATTTAGCACTGAAATTTATTTTTTCCGATGTGAGTTTCAACAGATATAATCCGCTTTTCAAATTGCTCACATCAATTGCATTTCCATTATTGACTATTTCAACACAGTCTGTTTTTATACCGGCAAGGTTAAAAACCTCTACCAGAAACCTTTCATCCGGTGCTAATGCACAAACGAAATTCAATTGGTCATGGGCTGGATTTGGAAATATTTTAACTTCTGTAAGCCCGAAATAATATTCATTTATATCCTGAGATGATTCATAAAAGTCCTTCACTCCCGCAATTCTCTCTTTCAGCAGTTCCACACTTTTTAAATGATTATCATTCGCATTTTCCAGATATGAGCGGGCAAAAACAATTGCCAGATCAAAACTGAACTCATCACCGGGCTTAAAATCATATGGGCCAGTTGACAAGACTCCTCTCCGATCGCCTGCCGGCACCACCGGATCCGATATTTCCGACCACCCTTCTCCTGTAACCGGATTGCCCGGATATCCACACATAACCGGTACCTCTCCACCATAACCATTCTGACCATAGGTTAAATGAGTTGAATCGCGCCATATACTCTTCATAAAGTTGTAGTAATGGTAATCCAATACCGGAGTGTAGCCATCAATATTGTACATAAATGAGCTCATGTTAAAATTCAGACAACTTAAAGCTATTGCAGGTGGGAAACTCTCGTACGATCCACCAAAAAAGTCACAATCGATGCTTTCGCCGTTATAAGCATAGGCTGAATTTGTTACAGTATCACAACCAATGAGGTCATCATAATGACAACCTACATCAAAATCGGTAAAAAACCCTACGTAATAATTGTTATATTCGTTTTGAGAGCGATTGATTATTCTATAGTTAATAAAAAGGGAATTATTTAGTACCGAATCCGTTGGTCGTTCGTAAGCATAAAACATCGCATGAATCTCCATGCCCATTTTCCTTCCAACGGATTGTTCGTTTTCGATCCTATCATCATTGAAAATGGTGAAAATGGCCAGATCACCTTTAATTATCGGGAAATCACCTGTTTCGGGAGAATAAAATCCATTGGCGTCAAAATCATACCAGGGTGCCAACTCCCAGGCAATGCCCAAAGTAGTATCGCCATGTGCAGGCCATCCGGCAATATTCTCAGGAATAACATACTCAGGATTTTGCCACATATCCCGGTGGGCATCAATTTGCTGTTGGCTAATCTTCCATACACGGTTCCAATTCACATCCGTGTTATAAGAATAGGCTGTACTATCCATAACAGGCCCGGAATAAAAATCATATTCCGACCTGTATTTGTCTACTGAAACATGCAAAAGCCCATTTTCATCAAACCCGCCCATCCACAACGAGTGAGCGTATAGGGCATTAACATTATAATTTGAAGGTACTCTAAAAAAGGGTAACCACTCCAAATCCCAAAACTGTGTGCCGCAGGAGTTGATTCTGCACGAGATGTTATTCATGTCCAAAGTATCAAATCCTTTGTTGTTGCTGATCTGAAGGTAAACTGTTCCATACTCTGAATACAACCCATTCACCATGTCGAGAATCTGGTATTTCAGCGAATCTGTGCCTTCATACGATTTCGAGGGATATAGGATTACCGTCGAATCGGTACATTCGGCATAACCGTAATCAGGTTGTTCCAGATCCACAATTTTTACCGGATGGCCTTCATCAGCAAAGTCGTTTTCGAGTACATTTAATATCACAAAATCAAGGGCAACAATGTCATAATAATCATCTTCGGCCTCCGGGGGTTTTTCCTGGGCGGGCAGTAAAACACTAACTAATATTAACAAACCGATTAGCGCATAATATTTCATCTTCATCATTTCTGAGTTTAGTTTTTAACAAATTTGGAATAGTACACTTCAGAACCTGAAACAAGCTTTACCAGATAAAAACCCCCTGTCAGGCATTGCACATTTACTGATTTATCAGGCGAGCTCAAATAAGAATCCAACACCTTCAAACCGGAGCTATTAAGGATTTCCACATGCATCCTGTCAAAAGTAAAGCCAGGGTTCACAATATATAAATCATTATACACCGGATTGGG
>JABMQA010000048.1 GCA_013203545.1 Bacteroidota bacterium | reverse complement strand
GCTCTAACATCAAGCTTTGACAAAAACGCATAACTTCATTATCTGATTTTCCTTTTGGATCGAAATCAGAACCACCTTTTCCACCACCCATTGGTAATGTTGTAAGACTGTTTTTAAACACCTGTTCGTAGGCCAAAAATTTAAGGATGCCAAGGTTAACAGTAGGATGGAAACGCAGACCGCCTTTGTAAGGGCCAATGGCGCTGTTCATCTCAATTCTGAAACCTTTGTTTATCTGAAATTCGCCTTTGTCATCCAGCCATGGAACACGGAAGAGGATTACTCTTTCAGGTTCTACTACCCGTTCAAGAATTTTAGCAACTTTATACTGTGGGTTTTCTTCCACAAAGGGAATCAAAGATTCCACAACTTCGTGAACAGCCTGATGAAATTCAACTTCACTAGGGTTTTTGGCAATTACTTTTGCCATGAAATCATTTACTTGTTGATCAAATACGTTTGCCATAATTTTAATGTTTTGATGTATTTAAAAATAGTTATTTATTCAGGGTTCAAGTATAAAACAATTCTGTTATTTTCTTAACAGCTTTTATTAAAAAATGAATATCAAACGGCTAAACTCAGTAAATCACGTAATATTATTGTGAGATTTTCGTAAAGATTCATTACAAAAAAAAGCAGGGTGTCGTTTAATGAACACCCTGCTTTTAAACATGAAAAACTTTTCCTACTTTACCACGATCTCTCTGGTAATAATAAATCCGTCAACAGTTTCAATTTTTAGGATATACAATCCTGTTTCAAGACCGGAAACATCCAGTTGGATTGCCGGTTCACTATTTTCAGATTGCAGGATCATCTGTCCAACCAAATTTGATATCTGAATATGCTTGATTGGCCTGGAATAAACAATATTCAAAACATCAGTAGCTGGATTCGGATAAACCTTCATACCAGAAACCTTTGCGGTTTCAATAACTGAAACAGGGCTGGCCTTCAATTCTGTTATCCTTGATAAGCCCATTTCTTCAAAGATATCGGTGTTGGGTAAATTCAGATCAAATTTTGGTGTGATTTCAAATTCCTCATTGGTTTCCGGGCGATACACCATAAAATGTAATACGTCGCCATTATAAAAACCATCTGTTTCCTTTGTAGAATAATCATCAGCATAAACCCTCAATAGAAGGTTTTGATCTGTGTTATCAACTTCAACCATACCGGCAATTTTACCAAATTGATTGAATGCGCCAATAATGTCACCAATTTTCAGATCAGATAATGCAACTTTATCAATTGCAACGGAATGCAGTTTCCCGGTAATTTCTACTTTATTCCAAATGGTATTGTATATCGGCATTGGAACAAAAGGAACAACCCTGTCGAGGCCGGCAACGTCGAAATTAACGGTTGCAGGTTCAGTAAGTTTCACAAGGTAGGCACTTCCGGGAACAAGGAACTCGAGGGTATTTATTCCCACCTCTTTCCAATAGGCACCTGTAAAGTCCACACTAAGCGCCACGACAAATGCATCTCCAAGTGGGTCGAATATATCTTCACAACTTACCACACTTTGGCTCCAGACCGGCATAATATTCCAGCCAGCATTCAAATCCACCTGCATCCCTATTGTTGGATAACCAAAAACAGATATGTCGGTTGGCCAAATATTATTAAGTAGCGCCAGTTTTCCACCCTGATCCTCTTCCCAACAGAATGACTGACCTCCCGGAATATATACCTTATCGACAAATTCCAGATACAATATGTCGGATCCAAGCGGCTCAGTAATGGTAGCAACATCACATCCATCAAGTTCAAGATAGGTTGAAACACCACTGAGTTTTCCGTTGAGTTCAATTATCTGTTCCCATGGCAGAACATCCAGTTGTACTGATATTGTGGCTACGATAGCACATTCATTAATTACATCGCAATAGTACAATCCTTCATCGTCAAGGGTAACGTCGGAAATTACCAATGTACTGGATGTGTTCTCCTTTATTTCAGTGTTCGAGGGTCCATACCACAGGAATGCATCGGCAAACTCAGCTACAACCGTAAATTCAGCCGTACTGCCCCAGAGTAAACTAACATCTTCCGGTTGATCTACAATTACCGGAATTGGGAAGACTTCGATGGTAAACGAACATTGGTCCCAACATCCATAATCATTGAATATGGTATAGATAATCTCATATAAACCATGACCGTAAACAGCTGGGTCAAATGAGTCAATTACCTGACCATCCAAATCATATTCTTCGTACGCTGTTGGATTAAACTCAATCACATCCCCATTCTCACAAATTTCACGGTTTACACAAACTGCCACAGGAGCCGGGTAAACAGTAATGGTAAAATCAGCCCCATTACTACACCCAAATTCGTTGGTTACGATGTAAGTAATGAGATAATCGCCAGGGCCATAAAATGCCGGATCGAAGCTTGTAATTACATTGCCATCATAGATGTATTGTTCATCCGGTTGTGGATTAAATTCTATAACATCATCATTTTCACACACTTCAATATCCTGCGGATATACAAAGCCGGGTAAGGGGTGAACAGTCAATACAAATTCGCATGAATTGGAGCAACCATTCAGATCAAAATATGTGTAAAGGATTATATGATCACCCAATCCGGCATATGCGGGCCTGAATTGGTTATCCAGAATTCCTGGTCCCGAATAGATACCTCCTTCAGGTGTTGCACCACTTAACATGAATGGTTCCTCATCAATACAAACGGCGAAATCATCAGGACATAAAACTTCAGGTAGCGGATTGACAACAATCTCACCGAATACCGAAGCAGTACAACCAAATTCATTGGTAAACATGTATTC
>JABMQA010000493.1 GCA_013203545.1 Bacteroidota bacterium | reverse complement strand
TTATCCACATCTACGTTGTGACAACACACGATGGTCTGATGGGTTCCAAAATTCCTGTATTGTGCCCGGTACATCAATACTTCGGGGATAGCGTCCAACTCCTGGGTAGTGCCAGGTTGTTTGATATTATCCCAGTTGGGTCCGAAATTGGAATCAAAAGAGCTGACATTGATGGTTTGAACCCGGCTAAATGTTGATAGCCAGGTAAAGGTCCAGTTCACATCCAACTCATAAATCCACAACTGATCAGATCCACCCCAGGCATCGTCGTTCATTGTAATAAACAATCCAGGTGATCCGCTGGGGGACCAGGTTCCATCATTATCAAGTGGTTGAATGGCATGAAACCCAACGCCTGGCCGGTTTGGGTTATCAAACTTAACCACAGACGGGCTTGCATTTCCGGCTATCATATCACTCCGTTCAAAAACGGCCACATCGCTGCCACCTGTATTGGCACCCATGTAATATCCATCCCGCCATACACCATATTTGGCGTAGTCGGGCTTGGTAGTCCATGAATATTCATATCTATTCCATGTACCTGTTGGATCGCCGGTTGTGGAAACGGCTACATAGATTTCATAAGGTGAGGTGGTTTTGAAAATCGAAACAAACCATCGGTCGGCCTGCTCATCATAAAGAACTATCGGATCAGACACCGATGAAGATATGGAAATTCCAGACCATATGGTCGTTATATTTGCCGGACCGTATAGAGAGGTGCCTGAGTTGTCCCATATCTGAAAGGATACGTTCACAACCTGAAAATAGTGATCGGGGCCGATATCCCCCTGGGTATCCGGAGGGATGGTTGAGTTAATATTGCTGATTCCTGCTATATCCACTCCAAGTTCCCGGGCAACATCCTGCAGGCCCATTTCTTTTTGCCAGGCCGGGTCCGGCCCTTTTGGGAGTGCTGTTTCAGCAAAAGGATATGCTCTGTTTTTAAGCTCCTCATTCCGCTTTGTTTTATTCGCGTTAAAAGGAGGTACAATGGGAATGTCCCTTAGCGGAGGGGAAACGTCGAAGTAAGTTGGGCTTGCAACCTCCGGTATGGGGCTTGTGTTTTCCTGGGCTATACCAAGGGTAAGCGCCATCATACAGACCATGAAAAGTGTAACTGTTTTTCTCATAATTATTCTTTTAATTGATTAATGAATATAGTTAGGTTAATTTAATTCTGCTGAAAATGTTTATCCTGTTTATGTCAATAAGATACAATTTGCTCAGGCTAATTAATCCAATAATTAGGAGGGTTGAGGTTATTAAATTCTGTCAGAGAGTGTAATAGTTGTATTAATTTACCTGAAATAAAACAACTAATTATAATATTTGAGCCAAATGTATGAAATCAATTTTACATACACAACAGCAAATGCACTGATTTTTTAATAAGCAGCTCGCAATCCTGCATTTACCATGACTATGCTATGAAATGAACCAAGGAAAGTTTAAAAAAATTTAACATTTCATAAACGGTTTTCTTCAGAAAACGAGGCTGTTTCATAAGATAGCCCGTCGGGTCATTTTACCATTGGAATCCTGGTGGGATTTACCTGAGTTGTTTATTGTTGGTGAAACCTTTGTTTAACAAATGCGTATTTTGTTTTTTTTTGAAAATGGATATATTAGCTTCATAAAAAACTCCCGGTACCTTATGGTTGCCGGGAGTCTGAATTTCTCATAAATTATCGGGTTAATCTTTAATGATTTTTCTAATTACGGTGAAATCATCACCGGTAAGTTTGAGGTGATAAATCCCACTGCTTAATGATGAAAGGTCCAGGGAGATTTTTTCCTGCTCATCGATCGTTTGTAAAAGCAATACTTTGCCAGTGCTATTCATTACTTCAATCTCATCAAAATTTTCAATACCTGTAATCCATACAACATCATTTGTTGGGTTAGGATAGATGCTGATGCCGGATGATATATTTCCGTTTAGGCCAGTGCCGGAAAGCTTAAGTTGTGAAATTGCTGACAAACCTTCGTTGGAAAAGAACATTCCACCAGGCAAATTTTTGTCATAAACCACTTCCAGATCATATTCCTCACCAGATTCAGGAGCGTACAGTCTTAGGTTGAAAGCTTCACCGTTTTCAAAACCATCCTTCCCAGTGGTTGTGTTATCATCAGCATAAACTGAAATGACCGTATTTTGACCAGAGTCACTAACTTCGGAAACACCATAACAGTTTCCATCCGTTGAAAATACACCAATCACATCTCCTGGAAAAATGTCCTCCATACCATCTGCAACAACTGCAATCAGGTGTGATGAAGATGAAACCTGTATTTCGTTCCACGGATTTTCGGGCATTTTAACCATTGTTGGTTCAAATACCACATCCTT
>JABMQA010000492.1 GCA_013203545.1 Bacteroidota bacterium | reverse complement strand
GGACCGGCTGGAACCTGGTGGGCAATGCTTTCCCATCGGCCATTGATTGGGAAAGTGCTTTCCTGACCAAAACCAACCTGGAATCAGGATATTATTATGTGTATAACGTAGACAAAAGTGGCGGGGCAGGGTACGAATACTACCTTGACGGATCCAACAAAAGCGATGGCGTAAACGGCAAGATCCCGGCCATGCAGGCATTTTTTGTGGAGGCAGCTTCGGGCGGCGGATCGCTGGATATTGGCAATGCAGCCCGTACCCACAACGACCAGGCGTTCCTGAAAAATATAGTTGAGGAGGATGGAAACCTTTTGAAAATAACACTATCCGGTGAAGCAGGTTTTTCCACCGCACAGTTCCGTTTGAGAGCCGAAAGCAGTGAAGGGAAGGATTATTACGATGCTTCCATGCTCTTCAGCCTGGATGAATCGGTTCCGCAGATTTACAGTTTGCTGTCCACCGGCAAAAGGTTTGCCTTGAATTCGCTGCCGGTACTGGAGGAGGAGCTTCTCATTCCGCTTGGCCTTAAGCTACCCGATGCAGGCGCCTTTACTTTCACCGCCGAAAACCCTGAATTTTTTAACAATGAATATGCTATTTTGCTTGAAGACCTGGTAAGCGGCCATACCATTGACCTGCGCCAGGATAACAGCTACGAATTTGCTCCTGCTGAACCTGGTTTCACGGAATCAAGGTTTGTGCTGCACCTGAAATCCACGGTGGGCATTGAGGAAGTCGTGACGTCGGTAACACCCACAGTGTATGTTTCTAACAGGCAGCTTCATATTTTGAATGGAAATGGATTGGGTTGGCATGTTGGTGTGACGGATATCACAGGGCGGGTAATTTACAACAGTGTTTCCTATGAGGATGGTGTTGTTGATTTGCCGGTTACGCTAAAAACGGGGGTTTATATCGTCAGGATCATAAATGATCAGCAGAGCTACAATCAGAAGGTGTTTATCAAATAAGGGAAAGTTTGCATAAATTTGTATTCAATAATATTATTGCTCTTTGCTTATGCCTGAAATAAGTCGATTTTATGGGATAATAGTAAGAATGTTTTTCAACGAACATAATCCGCCACATTTTCATGCTGAATATAGTGAATATAAAGTCGTTATTAATATTGATGATGAAGTTGTAAATGGGTTTATGCCAAAAAGAGCTTTGAAATTACTCTTCGAATGGCTTGAATTACACAAAGAAGAGTTGGTAGAAAATTGGAGCCTATGCAAGAACAATGAATTGCCAAAGAAAATAGAACCTCTAAAATAAATGATCATGAACTTAATTTGGGTTACTGAAGCACGATACGAAAATGACTATAAGATCAAATTATTCTTTAATGATGGAGTAAGCGGAATAGTTGATCTGAAAAACAGCATTAAGGGAAAAGTCTTTGAACCATTAAAAGATATTGACTATTTTAAAAACTTCACCAATAACAGTTGGACTATTGAATGGGAAAATGGCGCTGATTTTGCGCCTGAATATCTCTACAGCATGATTGTTAGGACGAAAGAAATTTCATAAACTAAAATGATATTTTAGCATGTTTTACAAAATTTATCCGGGACTAATTTAACCTGCATAACAATATTTTTCCTGAAAATTTCTTATTTTCGGGGCTTGAAAAAAATTAGTGTGAAATTTAAAAATTTTGAGATATGAGAAGATTAATACTAGTGTTTATTTCAATCTGTTTTACGTTTACAGTTTTTGCGCAAACTACTTATGATTGGATAGAAACGGCACCCGATGGAAATTGGAAGCGAGGAGCAGATGGGGCAAGATGGAACCCTGGTGGTTTATGGGATGAACCCCCTACTACTAATATACTTAGATTTAATAATAATGGTCAATTGTCAATGACTAATAATGTTTCAAGTTATAATATCCATCAATTGATTTTTGGTTCAAGTAACACATCAAATCGTTCAATTGGCGGGAATGATTTATCATTTTCAGACTGGGGAGGTACTGATCCCAAGATTGAAAATCAGTCCACGGGATCTCATTCAATAAGTTTGAATATTACCGGTGATATCAATGATCCATTGGAGCTGAATCCGGTAAGTGGGGATCTTACATTTTCAGGAAATTTAATCAATAATGGGAGTGATGTTTATGTTTGGGGTGACATTTCAAAAGTACTCACTTTAAGCGGTGTCGTATCAGGAACAGGAAAGCTAATCGTACAGCAATATAGTATAGTCAAGCTATCAGGAGCTTCAACATTTACTGGCGATGTGGAAATCGATGAAGGTGAACTCTGGTTTGAACAGGGGGGAGCAGTTGGTGGCGGAACAATCTATGTGGGTAATGGCGCACAACAAGCCGATATTGCGAAATTATGGCACAGTGATATGGATGGCGGTACTACGGTTGATGAAAATATTGTGGTTAATTCAGCTAACTCTAGCACAAAATATATTGGTGGGTTAAATGCCAGCGGAACAAATACATATAGTGGCACAATCACAGTAAATGGTCCTGTGAATCTTGAATCCAATCAATCTGGCGGAGTTACCCAGTTTACCGGAAATATTTCAGGGAGTAACAATGTAACCATCTCCGGTTCTGGTGAAGTGCAATTTGTTGGCGTAAAAACATATAGTGGATCCACAACAATTTTGGCAGGTACACTGGAAGTTCAAAATGATTTAAGCACAAGCGGTATAACTGTCCAAAACGGTGGGACGCTTGAAATTAATGGTGATGTGGATATCAATGCACTTACGGTGGAATCTGGGGGTATAGTTAATATTCTTGCAGGAAAATATTTAACAATTAACGGAAACTATAGTAATTCCGGTACAGTAACAATAAATTCAGATGCAACAGGCACTGGATCACTGATAATCATTGGTACCATAACAGGTGATCTTGCCATTGAACGCTACCTCGCCCAGGACCTCTTCCACTACATCACCAGTCCGATCAATTATTTGTCCGGATCCTTCAATGATTTGTCAATGGGACTTGCCACCGGTGATGATTTCAGAAGGTATGAGACCTCCACGAACACATGGGTGGATATTCTTAACGGACCAAATGGCAACGATCCAACGATGGGTTCAGAAACATTTGTTCAGGGAAAAGGATATGCCATTGCATATGCCGGTGAAAACAAAACATTAAGCCTCTCCGGGTTGGCTAACAATGGCGATATCGATTATGCCGTATCATCCGGTGGTGTTGGGCTGAATGCCGGAACAAATCTGGTTGGGAATCCCTATCCAAGTTCCTTAAAAGTAAGTGAATTTCTGGCAGCCAATAATTCAACCAACGGTACCATCAATACAACCATTTCGGGGGCTCTCTATTTTTGGGATGAACCCGTATCGGGCGACTTTGTAAAAGGTGACTATGCCTCCCGTACAAGTACTACAGGGG
>JABMQA010000491.1 GCA_013203545.1 Bacteroidota bacterium | reverse complement strand
GAAATCAATAGTAAGGTGAACATTTCCTAAATTTGTAAACTGGTAAATGAAAAATGCCGAAAATTTCAATTTTATTTATTTTCAATTTTAGCCATTGACAGGCAACTTTCCGAAAACAAATTGATATTCACAACCAGGATTGTGGTACTTATGTATGCCAGACTCTGGATATGGGGTATATCATTACCGGAACAACATATACTTCAATAGATAATGATGACATTGTTTTGGTGAAAACAGACATGTATGGAGATACAATTTGGACTAAAGTTTATGGTGGGGAATACGCAGAAAAATCATTCTGTGTACAGGAAACTTATGACGGTGGGTTTATTTTAGCTGTCTGGACAGTTAGCTTTGGTGGACACCCAGGGAAAGCATGGATCATTAAAACCAATGAAACCGGTGACACACTTTGGACTAAAATGTTTAGCGGACACATTGACCATATAATGCAAACACATGATTCATGCTACTTCTTAGTTGGTTACGATTCAATCGCTGTAATAAGGAAGATGGATCGAACAGGTGAACTTTTGTGGACTAAACACTATGGCTTTTGCAGAGATTTCAGCGTGTCCCTTGAAATTTCAAGTGATAATATTTTGGTAGGCGGCTTGTCGGAAATGCCTGAACCTCCGTATTCAACAACCATTGAACTTTTTATGACAAATCATAATGGAGATTCAATCTGGCTAAAGCAATACGGAGGTATAAAGATATATCATTATCTATCTTTGGAAAGGTCATTTGATAAGGGATACATCATGTCGGCAAGCGAGGCGCTTATGTTTGAGTATCCAAACATGTACCTGCACAAAGTAGATTCATTGGGAAACACTCAATGGATCAAGACATTTGGTGATGAATATTCTTTTGACTATGCTCGTTCTGTAGTCCAGACGAGTGATTCCGGGTTTATGCTTACGGGTGACCGGGAAGACTTGGGACTGGTTTTACTGAAAACAAACCAATATGGTGATTTATTATGGGAGAAAGGCTATGACTATGATTCAATATCAACTTCAGGTTATTGTTTAAAAAATACATTTGATGATCATTTTATTGTTGTTGGCGAGGCCTTGAATATATACACATCAAGCAAAGACATCCTTTTAATGAAGACAGATTATGAGGGATTAATTACAAGGATATCTGAAAACAGAAATGATAAAAAATTAATTGTAAGCCCGAATCCCAACAATGGGAATTTTAATGTGCATTTATCAAAAGGCGACATTGAACTATTTATCTATGATTTAAATGGAACCACGATCTTCAACAAAAAGATCAGCCCATTCGATGGGCCGACACTCAGGATTAATAATCTCAGGAAGGGTAGTTATTTAATCCACATCATTTCAGGTCAAGCTCCAAGAACAGGGAAAATATTGGTAATGTAATCAAAAACACAGCAAGAAGGTATGGCTGTCCAGAGAACAGAGAGGTTGGATGTGAGTGCCTGGCCGGCGGGGATGTATGTTGCCACCATTTTCAGCAAAGGGCAGGTAAAGGGGAAGTGTATGGTTTTGGTGGAGTAGGAGAAATTAGAAATTGTAAATGATGTCCACTGGACTCCTGTGGAGAATTTTAAATTGATGTGTATAGTGGATGATGCGCGTTGGCCCGAAAATCCGGCGGGAAGTACCTATAGCAATCGGTATTGTGCGGTGGGAGCTTTCCGCCGGGGGGCGGACAGGCGGATTTTCTTTCCCCGAAAGTTTTCGGGGTTTGGTTCTTTTCATTAGGTCGAAGCAAAGAGGAGATCCAGCTATGCTGGGGAAAAGAACAAAGTAAAAATGAAAAGTATTTACTGCCAAATTTCAATCATAATGCAAGCACAATCCGACATCGCAACAACTGAAGCCGTTTTGATGGCTTTGGCAAATGGTGGTGATGCCGAAGCCCTGAATACTGTCCAAAGGACTCCTATGGAATATTGGACTTGTTCGGAGGGGAGATATTCATCGGATGACTTGGAGTCATCCGATGAATATTTTCCCTTCGCCGGATTCCGAAAAGTTACTCATACCGCAACGAATCAACAGGATTTTGAAGAGCAGATCTTATCGATTGCCATGTAACCGTTACAAGGGCAATGATCAACGAAACGATGGCCGAAAGTAAAAATATCCACCACGCAATATGCGTTTGATATGCAAAGTTATTTAGCCACCCATCCATAAAATACCAGGCCACCGGCCAGGCAATCAAATTTGCCACAATAACCCACTGGATAAACTCCCGTAACAAAAGATTCAGGATTTGTTTCACAGAACCGCCAAAAACCTTCCTGATACCGATTTCCCTTGTTCTGCGTTCGGTGGTGTACAGTGTAAGCCCAAACAATCCCATGGCTGCAATAAACACGGCAAGTACCGAAAAATATATAAACAAGGTGCTCATCTGGGATTCGGCCACATAAAAGCTATTGAATTTGGTGTCGAGGAAAAAATAATCGAAAGGATGATTAGGGGAAACAGCCTGCCATTTTTCCTCAAGCATCGCCAGGATTGCAGGTATATTGTGGTGGTCGATTTTAACATTCAGATACCTGAAACGGGCCGGGTCCATATTGATCAATAGCGGTACAACCGGCTGATGAAGGGAAGCAAAATTAAAATCTTTTACAACACCAATAATTTTAAGCCGGTAATCGGGTGTGGCGCTATCGCCGATGGGCAGAAAAATATTTCTTCCAAGCGGATCTTCCCATCCAAGCTTTTTCATCATCGCTTTGTTGATAATGATCGCATTGGAGTCGAGCTGCCGGTTTGGATTGAACTGTCTTCCCATCACCAGCTCGGTACCCATCATTTCCAGGAAATTGTAATCAACCTGCACATTGTTCATCATCCAGCTATCCTGACGGGTAACCCCCTCGGGATAGTAGGATCGCCGCTGTTCGAATCGCCCCAGGTAAGTGGATGAGGCTGAAACATCCTTTACGCCGGGGATCAACCTGATCTCTTCCTGAATGTTGTCGTACTTATTTATAAAAACCGGATCCCTGACCGAAATAACCACTACATGCTCTTTATCAATACCAATGTCTTTTTTTTCCAGGAAATCCATCTGCTGGTAGATCACTATTGTACTGAAAATTAAAAATACCGAAATGGCAAACTGCAGTACAACCATCGAATTCCGGAACAATGGTTTGGCTGTGCCGGTAAACAAATTCCCTTTCAATACCTTTATGGGTTTAAATGACGAGAGGAACATGGCCGGATAAATACCTGAGACAAACCCCACAACAAGGGTGATGGTAAAAACAAAAAGAGCAAACTGCCAGTCACTGTGCCATTCCCGGCCAAACTCAATACCGGATATCTCATTAAAAAAGGGTAGAAATATTTCGACCAGGATAACAGCTATGATCAGGCTTATGATTGCGACAATAACCGATTCGCCGATAAACTGCCTGAACAGCATATCACGGTTTGCCCCGAATACTTTTCTAACGCCAACCTCAGCAGCCCTTTTTGATGATTTGGATGTGGACAGGTTCACAAAATTAATACATGCAATAATTAATATCAATATGGCGATTGCAGAAAAGATATATACCCTCGATATGTCACCATTGGTTTCGAGTTCGTGGATAATATTGGAATGAAGGTGGATATCGGTAATGTGCTGGGGTTCCCATTCCATTTTCATACCTGATTCGTTCAGGTCATTCGTCAGGTGCTTTTCGATAACCTGGTCAAGTTTTTCTTTTAACCGCTCTTTGGAGAGACTGGCGTTGACACTCACATAGTTTTGGGTAGCAAAAAACCAGAGCCCGTTCACAGCCCTCCACATGCGAGGGCTGGTACGAAAGGTGGAAAGCGACGCCAGTACATCAAAGTTTAAAAAGGAGTTGAATTCAGGATCTTTAATCACCCCTTTAACGATCATATTATCCTCGTTGTTCCATTTTATGGCCTGGTTCATGGGATCCTGATCGCCAAAGAATTTTTTTACCATCGACTCGGTCAGCACCATCGACCCGGGATGGTCAAGCACTGTTGCGGGATCACCGGCAATGAATTCATAACTGAAAACATCAAAAAAGCCCGAATCTGCATACAAAATATGTTCCTGGTAAAAATCCCTGTCGTTCACCCTGAAAAGTATGGATCGGGTGGGCTGATAAATGGTGGTATGAACAATTACCCCGGGTATTTCATTTTGCACCATATCTCCTACAGGACCACCGGTAACCGCCGCATGCAGATCATTCCCACCCATATTTGCCTTCATGGTAAGACGGTAGATGTTTTCGGCATTCGGGTGATGCCTGTCATAACCCAACTCGTTTTTTACATATAATACAAGCATAATAAAACAGGCAAGGCCAATGGCCAGACCTGAAATATTGATGATCGAAAAAACCTTATTCCTTCCCAGGTTTCGTAAGGTGGTGAGAATATAATTGCTTAACATAATCTTGCTGGAATTAATGCATTATTGTAGATAGCTTTTGAAAACAGGGGATCGGTTGTTCGATTATCGTACCAAATATTGGAACAGATTGGGGATTAATATATTATATCCTGATAAACCTGATCAGCAACAATTTATCGTTCATATCCTGACAAGGGGGCGTTCGGAAACGGACAGGGGATGGTGTCAAAATTCAGTGCTAGGGGGAATGGGCT
>JABMQA010000490.1 GCA_013203545.1 Bacteroidota bacterium | reverse complement strand
GTTCTTACTTATTTAAGGTTAGGAAAATATAAACTTGGCTTGCTTTTTAATTTCCAAACTACCGTGCTTAAAAATGGAATTAAAAGAGTCATAAATTGAAGCCAGCACATCAAAATAAGATTTAGCCTAAATATCCGAATTTTCTGCAATGGCAGATTCCAGGAAATTGTATTTTTGTTGAAAATCCTATTTCTCAAAAATGAATAAAAAATGAATCTGCAAAGAATTGATGCTCTCCTGGCCATCCTTATTTGTGCGTCATTTGTGCTATTTGCCATTGGCTGCGAAAAAGATGAAGAACAACCCAACCAGTTACCAACATGCGTAATTACTTCGCCAACGCCCGGGCAGGATGTTGAAGTTGAAAAAATTGCCATCATCAGGGTTGAAGCAAACGATCCTGATGGCTCCATCGATCAGGTAGTGATAATTATTGATGGCGTTGAAATGGAAGTTGCCGAAGAAGCCCCCTATGAATATGGCTGGAATACTACAGGCTATGCACTCGGTACCTATAAAGTAATTGCGACGGCTACTGATAATTCAGGTGCGGAAAAATCTGATGAAATATTGCTTCATTTGATTCAAAAAACCGGAGGATCCTGTCCGGATATGGAAACGGTGGACTGGCAGGGTCAGGTTTACAACACGGTGCTCATCGGGGACCAGTGCTGGCTAAAGGAAAACATGAACTGGGAAACCGGCAACAGCTTGTGCTACGACAACGACCCTGAGAATTGCAACATTTACGGCAGGCTGTATGATTGGGAAACAGCAATGAACATATGCCCCGATGGATGGCACCTTCCAACGGATAGAGAATGGAAGCGCTTGGAGGGATTTACTGACAGTAAATTTGGGATTGGGGATATTATCTGGAATATTACCGACTATCGTGGTTACGATGCAGGTGAACACCTAAAAACCACTACAGGCTGGATGAATATGGGAAATGGTTCTGATTTCTATGGCTTTTCCGGATTGCCGGCAGGCATGCAACTCTCCCCTCAATATTTTGACTATAAAGGAATTTTGGGCTATTTCTGGTCTTCCACAGCGAGCAATGTTGATATTGTATGGATCCGCATGTTAGGTCATCAAACCGGCATGTCGGGCCGTAAGGAGACGTTTGTTAATAATTTCTATAGCGCGAGATGCATCCGGGACTGATCAGCAGCCGGGGGATTCTTCTCTCCGGATAAATATTTTGGTGTCCCTGTCAGCGATTGGTTCATTATTAAAGTCACCGATCTACAGGTAAGATTATAAAAATAATTTCTCCGTACCTGATATCATAAAGGACTTTTTTAGATGTCACAATGTTGAACAATGATATTTCATTTAGGCTAAGAGGTTTGAAAAAGATTCCTCACTTCGTTTACTAATGACAGCGCAAGATGATATTATTCATTGTATATTCTTCGATGCGATCAGCCAGACTCCTTTATTTTTTTCATGAACATCCCAGCCTGCGTATTGCCCTATAAAATATTTTTTCTATTTTTGGGTGTTTGAGTGATTAACTGAAGAACTATGAGCGGTGAAATAAACATTAATAACATGGGAACCCATATACATGTAAAACAGTATGGCGATGATAATTACGGGATTTCACTTGATTTGTGGCGAAAAATTGTGGCGGCCTGCGATCAGTACCAATGTTATAACATCCTTGGCGAAAGCTTTACGGAAAAATCACTTTCTACCATTGATTGCTACGATCACGCAAAGATATTCAAGATTGTTGGGGTAAGTTTCAAACACCGTGTAGCCTGGGTTCACCATACGGAGGATCCGGAGGGAACTGCTGAATTTATCGACCTGGTACTGAAAAACCGGGGACTCTTAAACGGTGCTTTTTTCCCGGGAGTTAAAGAGGCTACTGCATGGCTTTTGGGCGAGGGGAAGGAATAAAAATGTCAGTTTTAAATTATGTTCAGGATTTAAGCTAATTGATATTTATTGATCTTCATATTTTTATTAATTTACATACAAAAAAACAGTTATGAAAAAAATAATGCTTCTTTTCCTGATAATACCGAATTTCTCTTTTGCTCAGATTAATGAAACCCTTTCATATGCGGATGGCAGTAAAATGGATGTTTTCATTTTAAATATCAATCCAGATTCTGTATATGCCATGCGAGTGGTAAATGGAATGGAATTTAAGGACTGGATATCTTCCCATCAGATAATGAATTACGAAGATCTCTACACAGAATACAGGTACCTTGAAAAAAAATACCTTTTGATGAATTTGGCAATATTGTTTTTGAACAGGTTATTACTGCTGAAAACCTTACAGCCGATGAGATTTTTATTCGTGTTAAGGATTGGTATGGTCAGGCCCTTAGAGAT
>JABMQA010000489.1 GCA_013203545.1 Bacteroidota bacterium | reverse complement strand
CTAACAACTGCTGCACAAGCACAACTCCCCAACTTTACAAAAGTTGATACCGGGGCCATATCTCAACTCTACGGCGGCCACATTTCAAGCACTTGTTTTGATATGGATAATGATGGGGATCAGGATTTATTTGTTGGAAACTGTGGTGTTGGAATCAATAGAAATTTTAGCTATTTTAAAAATGAGCGAAACGGATTTTATGTAGAAATGACTGAATTCATAAATGAAGTAAAAATAGTAAGCTCATTCGGTGATGTTGACAATGATGGTGATCCGGATCTTTTTACAGGGCAACCTATCGACTATTTGGATGTTTATGCCAACGATGGATATGGAAGTTATACAGCACTTACATCAATTTATTCACCGGATTCAGATTTTTATCCCACATTATTAGATATTAATAGTGATAGTTTTCTTGATGTTATTGGGATCAACAAATGGGGAAGTGTATTGTACAATAATGGAAACGGGACTTTCCAGGGATGGGTTGATCTGGGCCTTATACAACAACAACCAAATGTGTTCTTACATGGCGTTTCGTGGGGCGACCCTGATGATGATGGTGATTTAGATTTTTTTGGTGGATATACTTCGAATATTGGTGGTCCTGGTGGTATTCCAACTAATTTATGCTATCTTAATGATGGCAATGGAGGGCTTGTGCAATTTGATCCGACATCGCCAATTGTTGAGGGTGAATGTCCCACTCCGTGTGCCAATTGGGTGGATTATGATAATGATGGCGACATGGATTTGTACGTACACAATGTTATGTGTGATAATATGCTGCCTGCACTTTACGAAAACCTGGGGGATATGGAATTCATCAGGCATGATATCATTGATGAAATATACAGACATTCCTTTGCTAATTCATCCGTTTGGGGGGATTTGGACAACGACGGCGACCTTGACCTTTTTTTAACCATCGAGAACAATAATTTCCCATGGCCACCTCCATACACATCGGCTACACCTTATAACGTGATTTATCTAGATGAAGGTAATGGTCAGTTTACAGATATTCTGGAACATCCGCTGACATTGGAGGATTCACACACAGCTTTAATACTCGACCCTGATAACGATGGCGACCTGGATGTTCTAATGACCCGTTATTCGTGGAGCAATGATGGTTACAATTACTTGTTTGTTAATGAAGGCAATGATAATTCATGGATAGTGCTCACCTGCGAGGGAACAACCTCCAATAGATCAGCAATCGGTACGCGCATTCAGGCTAAAGGTTTTGTAAACGAGACGCATATCACGCAAACAAGGGAAATCACACCCATCAATGGGCATTTATCCTACGCTAACCTACGTGTGCATTTTGGACTGGGGGATGCCAATGTAATCGACACCCTGCTTATCCGCTGGCCTTCAGGAAATGTTGATACTTACCTGGATGTTGAAGCAAATCACTTTTACAGGGCCATAGAAAATGATGAACTGACAATTGATTTTAAGGCAACCAATTATATTCAGTATAGCCCTTGCATAGCTATTGATACAATAGGATGGCTTACTACCATCGATTTGAAGGACCACTATCATTTTATTGAAGGCGATACCGTTCCTCAAATCACAGGTGACACCCTGACTTTTTCGGTGTATAGTAATGAAAATCCTGATGTTGTTCAGGCAGGGATAGAAGGAAGTATATTAACCCTGGAACCCTCAACCCAGGGGGAAACAACCATAGAGATACTTGCATCAGCCGGGTTCACTGAAAGGGTGGATAAATTTATAGTCAATAGTGATATTTTGCTTCATCTGGCGGCGCAAAATGCAGATAATCCGGTTATTTTAACTTCATTCCCAAATCCTTTTACAAACAAAACTAAAATTACCTGCGAACTATCCCGGAGGTCAAAGGTAAGGCTGGATATTTACAGCTATTGTGGAAATATGGTTACCACCCTGATTAATGAAGTAAAGCAGAAGGGAAAATATGAAATCATTTTTAAT
This sequence comes from Bacteroidota bacterium, assembly GCA_013203545.1. GTDB lineage: Bacteria > Bacteroidota > Bacteroidia > Bacteroidales > 4484-276 > JABMQA01. The sequence continues at coordinate 806 of JABMQA010000489.1, read as the reverse complement.
GGGAAGGAATTGTTTCCGGGAGTTTATTTCTGTGTACTAAAAACCAATGAAGGAATACGAATCAGGAAAATGATAAAATTATAAACTACCCTCGTCATCGTGAGCCCATGGAGGGATAAGGCACTTGAACGTCCAAGGTCTCCTTTGGAGTAGCGATCTCAAAATAAATCAGATTTCTCCCAACGGTCGAAATGACAGAGATTGGGGATCAACTTAAGAGGAGGGAGGAAGAGGAGGCGCGAAGCGCCTCCTCTTCCTCCCTCCCTGACCGATGCCTTGTCATTTCGAAGGAGCTGGCGACTGAGAAATCTGTTTTTTTGCGACAATAAGTTTACGTGGGATCAGGATTTCTGATACTTAACCTACTGCTATCATATCGTACATAAATTCATTGAATTCATGATTGATATTCTTTTACAACATCCTCTTTATAATCCTCTCAATATATTCAGCAGTGGGCCTGTCGTTGGTATACTGGCTGTGATACTTAAATTGAATTACTCCGTCTTTATCCAATAAAAAAACCGTGGGCATATTCTGGTCGGCTTTGGTGCCGCCCCATTCTTTTGTAAATTGGTATAATCCTTTCGATACGTTTTTATCTTCGTCCATTAATATGGGTAAAGGAATGTCTATCTCTCCCCCCGGATAATTATAATACTCGGGGAAAAACTCCCGGACATAATCAGCCCATCGTTTAGGTGCGCCGGTCAGGGTATCATATCCCGTCGGATTTTTCCAGTTTTCAATTGTTTGCAAACCTTTATTGGCTGCCCTTCTCCATAAATTTATCGAATCTTTTGGGT
>JABMQA010000488.1 GCA_013203545.1 Bacteroidota bacterium | reverse complement strand
GCCAGGAACCACATGTACCCGGTGCCTGCATTTTTGAGCCAAACGCAGGAAGTGATTGTTTTCTTTAGCGAACAGGATTTAAATCAGAACCAACGAGGACTTTACGCACAGAAATTCGATCTGGCGGGAAACCGTATGTGGACCGATGATGGTAAAATGCTTATTGGGCTGTCAAATCAGGATTATAGCCAGTTGAAGGCCGCAGGTGTGGACGATAAGGGATTATGCGTTTATGAGGCCTACGAATTTGGAAATTTCACCGATGCAAAAATGCAGGCTGTTATGCTCAACACCGATGGCGGGTATGTGTGGCCTGATGAGTTTATTGACATGAGTACATACCAGAGTTCTAAACTTCACCCTGTTCTTTCGGAGTACTATTTCGGACAATGGGTTTCGGTGTGGGAAGATGAACGTAGTACCGGAAGGGACATTTATGCACAGAACATTCAATCGGACGGAACATTGGGGCAGGTGATAACAGGTTTGGGAAACAGCAATTCCGGGGCGAATGATAAAATTGTAAATGTCACACCAAATCCTTTCATAGAACACCTCAACTTTAATTTTGGTCAGGAAATCTCCGGCAATGTCCAAATCCTGATTTATAACATGCAGGGGGTGATGGTTTCGTCTGATATGATTAAAATTGAAGATGGAATATCCAAAAATATTACTTTACATCAGGGTAACCTGTCCGCAGGAATTTATCAATATATTATTGTTACGGATCAGGGAAGGTTCACCGGGAAATTGGTAAAACAATAGAATTTCATAAATTTCAGGTGATTGTGCTTTTTGTGAGAAGTGAAATATTTTGTCATTTAATTGTCATTTATTTTTGCAAAATCTATTTACATAATGAGTTCTGAATTTGTTGTACGCTCATTCGAACAGTGTTATGGGTAATTTTCCTGCCCGATTTTCTGGCAAACCCCGGGGTTTATTCTTAGTGCACGGTGAGGTCTGTCTTATTCAGGCCGGTATACTAGCAGGCAGGGTAATACAAAAACAGCTGCCTTTTCCGGGTTCACTTTCAACACTGATTGTACCGTTGTTCTTTTTAATGAATTCGCCACAGAGGATCAAACCCAGACCCGTGCCGAGTTCCCCGCTTGTCCCCTTGCTTGAAATTCCGGCCTGATTGGTGAAAATCTTGTCGATTTTCTCTGCAGTTAAACCCTCACCGGTATCGCTGATAAAGCATTTTACAAAATTTTCAGTTTTAAGGGTTTCAACTTTGACGCTACCATTTTGTGGTGTAAATTTTATGGCATTCGAAACCAGGTTCCGAATGACGATATTCAGCATATTTTTATCTGCATAAACCTTCAGGCCGTTATCGCCAAATGTATCGATTGTGATGCTTTTCATAAGTGAATGTGCTTGTTGTTGATTTAGAACATCAGTAATAAGGGGCCCGATTTCGAATAGTGTCGGCTTAAAGGTAATGGTGTTTGTTTGCAACCTCGACCAATCCAGCAAATTTACCAGCAACTGAAAGGTGTTGTATAAGGCTTTTCGAATAATACTCACAATCTTCAGCTTTTTACCCTCTTCCATATTCTCCCAGTCGTCAACCAGGATTTCAGAAAATCCCAGAAGCGAATTAAAAGGGCTCTTCAGGTCGTGGGCAATGATGGACAAAAACTTGTCCTTTGTGGCATTGGCTTCTTTCAACAATTCATTGGTCTGTAATAATTCATTGGTTTTAACTTTGACCAGTTGTTCCAATTTGTTTTTTTGCCGGCTGATGTTTTTCGTTCGTAACCAGTATACAAGAACAATGGCTGATATAATTAAAACAACCATCGCGATCTTAAAAAACAAGGTTTGGGTAAATGCAGGCAAACCACAATATTAATATTCGTAGGAACATTGTTCCATACACCATCGTTATTGGCGGCTTTAATCTGCAACCGGTAGTTACCTGGCCTGAGATCAGTGAGGGTTATGCTGCGTTTATGCCCAAGATCAATCCACCGTTCACCAAATGCCTCAAAACGGTAAGCGTAGCTGTTTTTACCGGGATTGATATATTGCAATGCTGAAAACCCGAGTGTCATCATATCATCTTCGGGATTGAGTACAATTTCATCTTTATAGGAAATCGTATTGTTGAAAAGAGGTTCTTCGTTAAACAGCAATACCCGTGTCAGCACGGCATCGGGTTTATTGGGATTCGTCCTGATATTTTCGGGGTCAAACATTACCATTCCGTTCACACCCCCGAAATACAGTTTCGAAAATCCTTTCTGGAAATAGGCGGCTGTGTTAAATTCATTGTCAGGCAGACCATCACTGCTGTCGAAATTTGTGAATGTTCCCGCCTCATGGTTAAATTGGCTGATACCCTGGTTGGTGCTGAGCCAAAGATCCCCTTGTTTATCTTCAAGAATGCCGTAAATCACATTATTGGGTAATCCGTCCTCAATGTACCAGGCTTTGAATGTTCCGGTTTCACGGCCCATCAGGTTGAACCCCAGATGAGTCCCTATCCAAAAGTTTCCTTTCGTGTCTTCATAAATACAGTTCACCCTGTTATTTGATAACATTCCGGGCTTTTCACCTTCAGTAAAATTGGTAAAAGTGCTGTCGGAAGGATTGAACATGGCAAGGCCGCCAGAAAAAGAACCAATCCATAACCGATTTTTTTTGTCACGGTATATGGACAATATCTTACCGCTAATAATGCTTTTAGGGTCATTGGGGTTATGATGGAACAACCTGAAGGAGTTTTTATTAATGTTGTAGTGATGGAGACCAGCCTCAGTGGCGATCCAGAGGTTGTTTTCATCAGCGTTAAAAATTTTGAAAACACCCAGCCCGCCTGTCATATTCGGTGTTCTATATTTCTGTTTTATGCCCATCCAGGCAGGTAGCCTTGTGACGCTTCCTGTTTTCTTATTTAATTTAACCATCCCGTTCCCTTCGGTGCCAATCCAGAGCATGTCGGGGTCAGTCAGATCAGGACAAATGGTGTAAGCAATGAAGTTGAAAAAAGCCTCTGTTTTACCGGTTGCAAGGTTAATTTGCTGAAGGCCTGTATATCCCCCTACCCAAAGAGTGGTATTTTCGTCCTCAAAAATACTCCTGACACTTGAAAATTCAAGCGAAACACCATCATTATTTCCCTGACTGAAGGTGATGAACTGTTTGGAATAGGGACTTAAAATATTGATCCCTTTGCCATTGGTTCCAATCCACAGGTTACCTGATTTATCAATAAAAAGTTTGCGTACGGTTTTATACAATAATTTGTTCTTACCGGTTTCCTGCCAGTATTTAATTATAGTGTTGTCTTTGGTGTTAAATCGTATCAAACCGTAGAAATCACTTCCAATCCAAAGAACGTTTTCTTCAGAGCATACCATTTCAGTAAGTACACTGGGAAGTTGGTTTTTACGATCGAGAAAATCGTTGATTCGCTTGTAGGTTTCGTTTTTGGTGTCGAGGTAAAAAAGCGATTGGCCGTAGGTTGCCACCCAAAGGTTGTGGGTTTTGTCTTCACAGAGAGCAGTAACCAGGTAGCTTTGATCCTGTGATGTTTGTTGATTTTCTATTTTG
>JABMQA010000487.1 GCA_013203545.1 Bacteroidota bacterium | reverse complement strand
GATGAAAATTATCAAATTTATAGGTGGAAGTAGGAATGGGCGCAAAACTCACTATATTTATTATAGTATCTTTCATGGCATTAGATCAGTTTGCGCAAAACTCACATTGCGAAAACATAACAAGCGAGCTGAAATTTATCTCCCATCTTTATATGAACCATTATTATAATGACGCCATTTTTGTTTTAAAAAATCTTGATAGAAAAGCAGTTATTAATTGTAATCAAAAAGATTCTGTTTATTTTTTTATGGGGAAATCTTTTTATAAATTGCATCTTCATGATTCATCAATAAGATATTTGAATGCAATTGAACCGGATTTTAATAAATATTTAGATGCCCAATTTTTAAACCTGAGAAATTTCGCCTCACTCAAAAAATATAAAGAATCAATGATGCTTGCCCAAAGTGTTAAAACAAATGACATCATTGATAATGAAATTAAATGGTATAGTATTTCATCAGTATTACTTTTGCAGCGAAATTTAGAAAATTATTCACAAATCCGTGATAATCACACTTTTTATGTACTGGGGGATTTGATGAAAAAAAATGATGAACTTTATGATAAACTTTATTACAAAAAGCCCAAATCACCTTTTATTGCAGCGTCATTGTCGGCAGTTATACCTGGTTTAGGAAAAATGTATGCTAATAAGCCCATGGAAGGTATATCGAGTTTTTTAATAACATCCATGTTCGCAGTATTTGCATATGAAAGCATAAAAAAGCATGGGATATCAGATTTTAAGAGTATATTTTTCACTTCGGTTTTTAGTTTTTTTTATATTGGAAATATCTGGGGAAGCGTTTTCGCTATAAAAAGGTCTAACACTGATTTTAACAATGTTATCGATCATGAAATACAGCATAATTTGCAGCTTTCTATTGATGCCTTTTATAGTAATTAGTCAAGGGGACAATGATAAAATATTTTATGAAGCTGATCAACTTTTCGCACAGCGAAACTATTATGAAGCTTCAATTTCATACGAAAGGATTTTATTTCAAAATAGTCCACAAACCGAGATTATTTGCAAGGCTGTTTTGGGAAAAGTACAGTGCTATAAACAAATTTCGGATTTTGAGGGTGCCTTGCATGAATTACAGAGAATTAATATCTATAAAATTCCAGATAGTTTTAAAAGTGAGTTTTTTTATGAAATTGCACTTTGTTCATATTTAACAAATAACTATGAATCTGCCCTTTACCATCTTAAAGAGATTGATTTTAGAAATAATGCTGAGCTAGAAAACTTTTCTAATCTTCTTTATGTAATGACATATAATCAATTACAGCAATGGGACAGCGCAAAGTTATGCGCAATTAAATATATAAATGGAACATATGTTACGAATAATCATATTGCATTACTTACTGAAACAATTTTAGAATTGTATTCAAAGGAATCGTTGCCAAAGTTAAAAAATGAAAAACTAGCGAGAAATATGTCAATGTTTTGCCCGGGGCTTGGACAGTGTTATTCGGGTTATCCTTTAGATGGACTATTGAACCTTTCATTATGTACTGCTTCTTTTTTATTAAGTGTCTATTTTGTTCAAAACGGACTTTTTTTAACAGGTGCAATTGGAGGATTGGGTCTTTTTATTAAATTTTACTTTGGCGGGGTTAATCGTGCAATTTATCTTTCCAAAAAGAAGAACACCGAAAGGAAACGAAAGTTTATTAAAAAAATTAATAAAATATTATTACAGGACTATTAAAAAGCAGTAATTTAGAAAGCAATTGTTTTGTGATACATTATCATTTTAAAATATTTACTACTATGTTTACGTATTTTAGGAATTTGATTGTAGGATATTCATGCCCAATTTATTTAGCAGCCTATGTGTATTGCTGCTTTTCATTTGTTAACATTGAGGTATTGGGTCAGAACAGGGGTTTCCAAAACATTAATATTCAATTTGATAATATTGAATGCACACTTTATGAGCAATCTTATGCTTTAATTATTGGAGTGAGCAAGTATGAAAATGGATGGCCAAATTTGCCTGGTGTAAAGAATGATGTTAATGAAGTTAGAAATGCATTAATTGATCATGGCTTTAGTGTTATTCTTATTGAAAATCCTACTGATAAGGAAATGGAAGATGAGATTTCTGATTTTATCGAAAACTATGGACTTGAAATGAATACCAGACTAATAATTTATTTTGCTGGACATGGTTACACAATGAAGGCTCAGGATGGTAGGGATATGGGTTATATTGTCCCTTCAAACGCCCCATTGCCATTTGAAAGCCAAAGCGAATTTCACAAGAAGGCCATAAGCATGAGAAATTTTGATACATGGGCAAGAAACATACTCTCAAAACACGCGCTATTTATTTTTGATGCCTGCTTTTCAGGAAGTTTGTTTAATATTAGCCGTGCCGTGCCAATACCTATATCTGCGAAGACCAAAGAACCTGTGCGGCAGTTTATTACTTCCGGGAGTGAAAATGAAGAAGTTCCGGATCGAAGTTTGTTCCGTGAGTATTTTATAAAATCCCTCACAACATCTGACGCTGATGGTAACAATGATGGATATTTAAGTGGAAGTGAGTTGGGGGAGTATTTATCTTACCAGGTTACAAATTATTCATACGACCAGCAACATCCTCAATATGGAAAAATCAGGGATAAGTATCTTGACAAAGGCGATTTTGTCTTTATCTTGTCAAATGATAACGATAAAGATGAAACCAAGCTCGGTATTCCAGTTATCACCAATGAAGTACCTATCAAGAAATATGGAAGAATTGCCATTGAGACACAAATAGAAGGAAAATTTTTTTTGGACAACAGTTTCCAAAATATGATAGAAAAAAATTCACGTTTTGTCCTTCACAATATTCCATTTGGAATTCATGTCGTTCGTATTGAGGGCATTGAAATTTGGGAAATGGAAATTTCGATTGATAATGAATTAATCACGACAGTTTATGCCAATGAAATGTCTTCCAGGAATAGCAGTAATAAAATGGATGAAAATGCCGGTGTATTTAAAGATAAACGGGATGGTAGTATGTATAATTGGGTGAAAATTGGTAACCAGTTATGGATGTCTGAAAATTTAAAATTCTATATTAATGATAGTTGGTGCTATGAGAATATAGATCTTAATTGTGATATTTATGGAAGACTTTATAGCTGGAATAATGCTTTGGTTGTTTGCCCTGATGGTTGGCATTTACCTGATAATTCTGAATGGCAGGAACTGATGACGTATTTAGGTAAGAGTAATAATGCAGGCGGTGCACTAAAGGAAGAAGGAACTGAACATTGGAGTAGTCCAAACCATGGTGCCTCCAATACCAGTAAATTTACTGCCCTACCTGCTGGTGGAAGAAATGTTTATAAGATTTTTTATGGTAAAGGTGTTAATGCATTTTTTTGGACATCAACACAATCGTATGGCAAATTAGCAGAAGTACAAAAACTATTTAGTGCATTTGATGATATTACTACCAGAACTGAAAATATAAATCATGGGTTTTCAGTTAGGTGCATTAAAAGTCAATAAGAAAACTGTTATATTGTATTCAGCACATTTCAATTTTTCCGTTGCCACGGGAATTTCCCATCAATTTCTATCTGCAATGAAATACTCAGGAAAGTCCTGATCAGAACGATTACCCCCAGCGCAAATACCTGGGTAAGGGTTGGGTCGATGATCACCGTATGGATGATGTCGGCTGCAACCAAAATTTCCAGGCCTAAAAGGATAACCTTTCCTATGTCCTGCCGCAATGATTTATAAATGTCAGGTTTATCTTTTAAAAGATTGAACAGGAACTTAACCACGAAAAATAATATTCCTGCAATAATAATTATTACGCCTGCGGCTTCCAGGATCGTTGACAGCAATTCGATGATATTTCTAAGGTTCTGCATAATAAATTTTTTTAGGTTTTATTTGTGTATTTATTTTGTTCTTCAATCCAATTTCTAACGTCTTCACTGTCCAAATCTTCCAACCATCGGTATTCATCTTCAACGGTTGTGTTATAGAAAGTGTCAATCCGGATATCCTTTTTTGTATAGGGGTATTCAACTGACTGGCATAAAATCAAAGTAGGGAATGTTAAGGCCAGCATGTGTAGTAGAAGTTTCATAATGTTTGCTGATTTCTGGTGCACATATTTTTTGGATTATCAAAGGTATGAAAAATTGCGGGTTTAACCATCTTTTTGGAATTGGTAATAATGCCGGTAGTTGGTTTCATCTTTATAAGCCATAACGAAATCAGAAATCCAATTACACAAATGACTGTTGCCAGGAAATATGAATCAAGGAACCCGGGCAACATCCAGTTTTTCGAAGAAATTTTGTCCTGCACAGTTTGCAGGATATGGTCTGTCTTCCCTGCAAACACCACTTCAAAAATGCAAGCTCCGGCAGCAAGGCCAATGTTATTAAAGGTATCGTAAATGCCCGAATATACGCCTTTTTTTCCTTCGGGGGCAAGTCCCATGATAAGGCTGTTGTTGTTGGGAAGAAATAGGCCAACCATGATTCCAAGTAAAATCAGAAAGATGATTACCGGAACCAAACCGTTCAGGCTCATTGCAAAGTAAAAACCAATGCAAGCCAGTGAGCCAATCAAAAGTGCGATGGTAATCAGATTACGTTGTTTGTAACGTAGTGCCAGTCTGCCTGCCAGAAAACTAAAAATTGCAGCAGCAACTGAGAAAAAAAGGAATAAACCGCCAACTTCTGATGAAGAAAGGTATTTTATGTTTTCCAGGAAAAACGGCATTAAAAAGGCATTGCCGGCAATCAGGCTAAATACGAGCACACCTATCAGGAGTGCAGCCACACCTTTAATACCGCCAAGCATACCCAAAGGAAAAATTGGGTTCTTTGATTTTATCTCCCGTATTATAAACAAAATGGCTAAAACCATCGAACTTCCTATAAGAATCCAGAACAGCATGGATGTCCAGCCCAACCGATGCCCTTTGTTAAGGGCAAAAAGTAAAATTCCGATTGAAAAAAACCACAGGATACTTCCTATAATGTCAATGGGTCTTTGATCACGGGAAGCAG
>JABMQA010000486.1 GCA_013203545.1 Bacteroidota bacterium | reverse complement strand
TGGGATAAACTTCAAAATGAAAATCCATTTCTTCGGACATGCCCAAAGCCTGAAGTTTCAAAGCCTGCACTGCTGAAATACCATGCGGTTCAAAAATTCCCAAATTAGGTAATGCCGGATCGAATGTTACATCAAGCTCAAATTCCTCGTCTGACCCCGGTCGGTAAACCTTAAACTGCATCCGGTCTCCGGTTTCAAAGCCGTCTTCTCCGGGCGCGATGGCATCATCGGCAAATGCGGTTAGGGCAAGGCTGCCTTTCAGGTTGGTTACTTCAACCGTTCCTACGCACAATCCGCATGGTGTGAAAACACCGATCATATCACCCGGACAGATACCTGCACCATCGAAAACCTTTCCGGAAAAAGCAATGACATGTGAGTTATTGGTGTAATAAAGGTCATTCCACGGAGTATTATTCTTTGGTTTTTGAGGTTCCGGGTCTGCAATGGATGATTTGTCACAATCCTGGAAGGTAATGCTGCCCGGCTGCTCCGTTGCCACAACGTAGGCCTTTCCCGGCAACAGATTTTGTAGTGAATTGATATTGAAGGCAGGCCAATATAGATCGGAACCGGCCACTTCTTTCACCATGATCAGGCCGGTATATCCTGCAAAAAGGCTTTCAACGTTGGCATTACATGCGCTCAACACAGGTATAAAATTCCAGCCCGCTGCAATTTCAACAGACGGATCGTTAATTTTAGTCCCGGTTATCGACAGGTCGAATTCATTTTCGGCCTTCAACTGGTAGCCGGTATGATAATCCCAGTTGCCGATGGTGTTGATGCTTTGGGCCGGGTAATACACACCATCCATCGAAGCCATGATGATCAGGTCGCCCTGGAAAGGTGCAAAAAGGCTTTCCACGCCTTTATTCAGCGGATCGAGATATACTGACACACCACTCCACCCTGCCGGGATATTGAGGATTTGTGTCAGGTAAAAATTGTAGGGCTGCTGGAAACCCTGCGTGAGGATCAGGCCATTTCCTTCAAAGGTTTCGATGACCGGCTCGCCCAATGTCCAGCTCAGGCTGATGTTGTCACCTTCAAAATAGCCGCCCGCCGTGGAAATAACTTGTTGGGCATTGGCAACCATCATTGCTGTTGAAAGCAATGAAATGAACAATGTACGTTTTAACTGCTTCATAATCAAAAAATTTTATATAATTATTTCATACAACTCTTTAATAGTCGCTTAACAAACCCTTCTTTTCTCCCCCTTTGTACATCCTTTGATCAGACAGTGAGCAAATATAATAATTTCTTATTGAAGGAGGCATTAATGGCTAAATAGTATTAAAATGTTTTGATCCATTATTTGTGTAACCTTTACGAGGTAAAAAGCGGGTTTGGTTTGATCTCAGAATTGTGCGTACCCAACCAATAATATCCCCGGAAGGTTTGATCGGTAAAACTGTGGACGATCATCACAAAACAGGCTATTCCAATGCCCATCATTAGAATTTTTATGATTTTACCGACCGATCGGAAAGCTTTTTTTATGAAATTTGGCCAATTATTCATAGTTCAACCTAAATTCGCGCTGATAAAAGTAGATGCGTTAATGGTGTAAAACTAATAATTGCATGACAATTCCTTCATGGATCAATCGAAATAATGTCTATTTATCAGGCATGGTGCTGATGTTGATAGCGCTGCCCTTGTCGAAATATGTGATGAGCATGGCTCAATTGTTAATGGTGGCCAACTGGCTGTTTGACCCTAAATTGATCCAAAAGTTCAGGGATTTTTTCAGGAATCGTACTGCCGTGGTTATTGTTTCGCTATTTCTGCTGCACGTTATTGGTTTACTATGGACCTCCGATTTTGATTATGCCATTAAGGACCTGCGAACCAAAGTGCCCATTCTGGCACTGCCCGTCATTGTTTCTACCTCGCCGAAAATAAGCCGTAAAGCCTTTTACAATATGATGATGGTTTATCTTTTTGCCAATGTGGCCGGGTCACTGGTAAGTGTGAGGGAGTTGTTGATAAAGGACATCACCGATGTAAGGTACATATCACTATTCATATCACATATTCGGTTTAGCCTTAATATTTGTGTTGCAATTTTTACGGGCTTATGGTTGGTTTTTGGTGCCGAAAACCGAAAGCCCTGGCTTAAAATACTTGTTGGATTATTTACTGTATGGCTGGTTGTTTTCCTTGTTATCCTGGAAGCTGTTACCGGATTAATGATCCTGTTGATCACAACAGGGTTATTGCTCATTATTGTTATCTGGAAGTCGAAACAAGTTGTATTACGAACGGCTATGATTCTTGTTATTTCAGTATCTGTAGCACTGGTATTTTTCTTTTTAAGAAATATTTATCTCGAAACCTTGCCAAATGAACCTTTCTACCACGATCAGGTTGATGCGTTTACAGCTCAGGGAAATCCATACCTGTTTGATTCGTCTATGATTGTAACCGAAAACGGATATTGGGTGGGGCAGTACATCCAGGTGGGCGAGCTGTGCGAATCCTGGAACATCCGGAGCGCATATAAATACGATGGTTTGAACAAACCCGGAGGGCCCATCCGGTTTACCCTGATCCGTTTTCTTACCTCAAAAGGGCTACGAAAAGATACCGAAGGGGTGAATGCGTTGTCGGAGGAAGAAATAGCCGCTATCGAAAACGGCATAAGCAATGTGGATTACATGCTCAAAACAAGTTTACGAAACAGGATAAAAACCATTTTATGGGAATTTCAGGTATTACAACAATCAGGTTACATAAGTGGTCACTCGGTTTCGCAGCGGATCGAATTCTGGAGGGCCGCATCAAGGATCATCACCAAGAATATCCTGATTGGTACAGGAACAGGTGATATTAACAAGGCTTTTCAACAGGAGTATGTCGAGATGAATACCACCCTGGACCCCAAATTCAGATGGCGCACGCACAACCAGTACCTGTCGATATTTGCTGCACTCGGACTGTTAGGGCTCATATGGTTTTTGTTCGTACTGTTTTATCCGGGCTTCGTAAAGAATATGTATGGCGACTATTTCTATTTCTTATTTTTCGGTATTTTAGCGCTTTCAATGCTAAGTGAAGATACCATCGAATCGCAGGCCGGGGTAACATTTTATGCGTTTTTTACAACATTTTTCCTGTTTGCCCGGAAAGAGAAAAACAAATTGTTT
>JABMQA010000485.1 GCA_013203545.1 Bacteroidota bacterium | reverse complement strand
TCAAGTATCGATGAAATCCAGGCTGATTATACCAATTGTGAAGACCATTTTTTTGAGATAATGGAGATTCCGATCATCAGTGGCCGCGTTTTTGGCCCACAGGATAATGCCAGCACAAATACGCCTGTTGTGATTAATCAGCTGCTTGCCCAACAATTGTTTCCGGGTGAAAATGCGGTAGGAAAGGTCACCGAAGATGGCCATGTTGTAGTAGGGTTGGTAGGTGAATACAGATATCAAAGTAGTTTTGATACCGACCATCCGCATTGTTTTCAGCGGCAGACGCTGAACGACACAGCCTCAAGTTTCCTCCTGGCTGATATGCTGATCAGGGTAAAGCCCGGTGTGGGAAGGACTTTTGAAACAAAAATGATGAAACAAATCTATAACATGACCAAAGGCTGGGACACGGAACTCACCTGGATGGAAGATGCACAAAAATCGAAGGATAAATTTACCTGGCTACCGGTGCTGGTGCTGGTCATCATTTCGGCATTTTTGATCATCAACGTTGCGTTGGGATTGTTTGGCCTGTTGTGGTACAATATCAACCAGCGAAAGTCAGAACTTGGTCTTCGCCGGGCAATGGGTGCAAGAATTGGCCTGATAACAAAACAATTGGTATCTGAAATTCTCGTGATCGCATCCTTCGCTATCCTTCTCGGGCTCATCATCGCCATCCAGTTTCCGATACTCGGTATTTTTAACGTTGAGGCCTATATTTTTGTGCTGGCCATTGTTTTTGCAACACTGTTCATTTACGGGCTTACCGGATTGTGTGCCTATTTTCCCGGAAAGCAGGCCTCACTGATACAACCGGCTACTGCATTGCATGAGGAATAAGATAAACACTGTAAGGGAAATATCAGAAGTTTCCTCAAAAGGCAAAAATATTCCACAGAGGATTTACAGGGAATTGACAGAGATTCACAGGGGCTTTTACAACAAGCCCCTACTGTCCTGGGCGAAGCTGGCGTGCCTTTTAATTAGTGAACTGAAATGCACGACTACTATGAGGTTTTTATTTAATTACCGTCATTTTCTTCGAATCTGTTACCTGTCCGTTTATGCTCAATGTGTAAAAATAAATCCCGTTTACAAGCTCACCTGCGTCGAAATCTATTGAATGATCTCCCTCTGATTTCGCACCTTCTGAAATTGTTTTGATCAATTGCCCGGTGCAATTGTAGATATCCACCTGAACTATGGATTCCTGTTCCAGTGAATACCGTATTTGGGTATTGCCTTTTAAGGGATTTGGGATATTTTGCAATAATGTGCCATCAATTATTTCCAAACTCTCTTCTGTAAACATTTCGCCCTTTTTATCCCCCGGAAGAAGTGACAACAGGTAGTTCCTGTGCTCAAAAAACTGTTGTTTGGATTCCGGTTTGTATTGTGTGAGCTTTCCGTTGTATGCCGCTTTCAACCCGCTGTTTTCCATAACGAAGTAAATATACCCCAGGTTGATGATGGCGAATATGCTATCCTCCATGGATGCCGGATTAAGTATGATATTTTCATAATACTCGATGGCCGGTGACCAGTTTTCGAGCTTTATATCGCATCGTTTTGCTAAATGTACAGCGTTCTTTTTCAACAATGAATCAACCTGAATAATATTGTTTTCCTCAAAATAGGTCTTTAATTCCGCATAATTACTACCTGTAAATTGTTCTAATGAAAAAAGATCGTTAATTGATGATTTTGCAAATTCTGATTGTGGATATTGATCTATTAGTGTTTCATAAATATCCCTTGCAGCCGAATAATTCTCTTCATTAAAAAGACTTGCCGCAGTTTCATACATTTCTGCAGCATCTCCGGTTTGTTCCTCATCATCGGGTGGGCACCATATCGGTTGCCAAATGAAACAATTGGGATAGAAATCTACCAATGGATCAAAGTTTATACCCCAACAATTGTGGCTAATATCTTTAGTTATTGGTTCTCCATTCACACTGTGATAGATTAGTGGATCCGATTGACCCCCGAGATTATCCTCATCAACAATAATGTTGTATCTGAAAACTTCAGGGAAACTATATTGTGAGGTATAAACTTCGTAGGAGTTGTTATCCATGATTTCCTGGCTTTGGTTGTACGTAACTGCATTTCCATCCCCATAAACTTCAAAGTTGCTATGATCTGCCAACCATATACCATAGTTATTATTCAAGATGTGGTTATTATGTATTTTTCCTTTTGATCCGTAGGCCAATATGCCACTATTTGAACAATTGTTGATAGTATTATCATTTGTCATTTGGTTCAAAGCACGGCCAAAACCTGATTGCATTATTTGTATGCCATTAACATATCCCTCTATAAGGTTATTTGAAATCGAATAATTATTGTAATTCCATATTTCAATTGCTGTCATTGGAACCTCAGTCTCAAAAGAACAATCGGAAATAACAACCGAATTATCATCATCTTCAGTGTTTTCCAGATAAAGGTAACTTCCTTCGAAACTTGAATTATTCGTTACGCTAATTATCCCCCTGTGTGATGCTATCATTTGACAATTCACAAATTCTGAATTGCTTATGGATAGAAGTTCTGAAAAGCTTTCAAAAGTAACTCCCTGGAATCTTGTGCTATGAAAAGTAACCTGACTGGAATTGTTATTGATTAAAATATCAAGATCAGCATCTTGATCAGCAATAAAATTAACATATGATCCACAAGTGAAATCTCCATTAATTACCAATTTACATCTGCCTTTTTTTGCCCTGATTGTTACATTATCCTCTATTACAAGTGAACTCCCGGCATAAATGTGAATTTCACTATCATACATGTCGATATCAACACCATTCTGAAATGTTAGTGTTGCTCCATTTGTTAAGGTAGGATTAAAACGTGAGACCATATCGCTATGTAGAATTAAATCCTCATCAATGGCTACTTCATGTGGAATCAGATCATAATTAATTGACAAAAAGGTTGTATCTACATTTACTATTTGGACATTTGTTTCATCGCAATAAATCTCAAATTCCTCCCCCCATCTATAATCAATAATAGAAAAGTAACCAATAGTTCCATTATATGGGTTAGATCCTTCGGTTTCCCGAATCATGAAAAACACCTTCCCAAAATCCTGATTGGCATACCAATGGCCAAAATCCAAACCAACTTCAATAGGGTAAGTATTAATGCCTTGCATATCTAAACAACCTCCTTGAGCTTTAAACGAGCTGAACTTTGATATGTCAACTGGATCATTTTGCTCTGCATGGTTTGCATAGCCAACTAAGAAAGTTAATTTATTTCGACAGGGATATTGAACATTTGCCTTAATAACAATTTCAGGACTGTATTCGTGTTTTGCAAATATGAGATGGGTTTTTGCCTCATGTATCGGATATAAATATTGACCTGGCTGGTTAGGATTTTCAATCTTTTTTGCTAACAATCTATACGGTAAGTAAACAAAACCTCCATCTTCTTGTGTTGGATAATTTTCTCCATGACTATTTGCTACTTTCATAGCTCCAATTTCCCAATCTTGCATATCTACTATCCCATCACCATTTGTGTCTATATCATTTGTGAATTGACCGTCATTATTAATATCATATTTAATATTGTCATTATATCCAACAAAAGTCATTTCATGAGGCCAAATAGAGCTAAGATTCCAATCAGCAATTAAACTTTTACCAGGATCTGCACTTTCCGGTGGGAGGAAATCATAATCAATTCCGTCCAGAAATATGCTAAAAATTGATAATCCGCCAATGTCATCTCCTTCATTATGATCATTTATCCAATGTTTTAAAGTTAGAAACCCCTGTTCGGTATTAACAGGTATATACCACATCGATTCAATTTTATTTGACATGCCTGAATAATAGTTATCATATCCTGTCATCCAGCGAGTTGGATCACCTGCTATTCCTCCCCAGGTAATTACATTTGGGCATCCATTATCTATTATTATTTTCCATCCGCTGGAAAATACTGAACTGCTACTACCGTTACCTTGATTTAAGAAATTGTATGTATAGTGCGTAGGATAAAGGTTTTCTTGGGCAGAAGATGATAAATTCCGTAGTCTATTAATTTCATAAGTAAAAGCATAACTAACTCCAGCAGCTTGATGGCAGCATCCTGAAACTCCTTGATTAAAAATGCTTCTCATAAAAATATTTTGGGAGTTGTCAACAACATCGGAAAGCTCTGTCCCAGCCGAGATAGGTGATAAAATCAGTTCTGGGATTTGGTCGAGTTCTTCCTGAATTTCAGGGGTGATCACTAATTCCTCACAAACCATCCACGGATCACCATTTGGATCTTGATTTATATTAATTGACTGTGAATAGAATTTTAGATTAAGAAATCCGATTAAAACAATGAATAAAGTAATTTTTTTCATAACTGATATTTTTTTAGGATTAAGAATTTGTGCGTACAACGTAAATGAATCACTCTTTTATGAATATCATTTTCTTTGTAATTGATTCATCTTCCGTTGATACATTATAAAAATATGTGCCACTTTCTTTTGTTTTGGGCCTGAAAATTATTGAATGATTTTTTGTTTTGTGGTTGCGGAGATTATATATCCTTAACATCTTCCCAAACATATCATAAACGGTGACTTTTGAATTAGAGGAGTTACCTGGAGTGGATAAGTATATTGTTGTTTGTTCATTGAATGGATTTGGATAATTGTATGCCAATATTTGCTGTGTATGAAATCGTTCATCAAGAGAAGTGATTGTAGAATTAATGCTTTTATATAGATTATAGGTTGGATAGGAGATGGCATACAAATATTCCTCATTACCAAGGGTCAATTCCTCAATGTCTTCATCGTACATGTTTACGTTTGATATATCATTCCATGTTAAGCCATTATCGGAGGATTTGCGTATTCCCCCGGAATAAAAATCCAATGTTGAACACCCAATGAAAATCACATCTTCAGAATTAATCGCCATTGAGGTAACCAGTTCGTTGCTGTTAACTATTTCCCAGTTCGTGTGGTTATTAGCTAATTTAAATACACCTCCTGCTCCCACGGTATTACCCCTTGTCCCTGCAAACAGATCACCTGAGGAATTGAGTGCCAGGGAGGAGACAAAATGATTTAATAAACCAAAATGTTCCCAGGAATTTCCGCCATTTTCTGATATGTAAACACCACCGCCATCATAATAGTTTATTGACCCTGCATAAAGAATACCATTCAGTGTATCTTCAATAATAGTATTCACTTTTTCAATATTTTCTAGTTGTAATACCAATGTCCAATCAGATCCAATGGAGTCAGTTTTGTAAATTCCTCCCCAGGTTCCAAAAAGAATTGAACTGCTTGAAGTATTGATGATGCTCAAAATTCCAAAAAATTGATTTGTATATACATAGGCCCAATTTGTTCCATTGTCCTCTGAAAAAAAGAATTTTGAATCTGCAGCATAGATTTCCCCTAAATTGCCAATATGCACAGTGCCAATTGATCCTGGGTTAAGAAAAAGTGAAGTATCCCAAATATTCGAATTATCTATTCTATGTAATACACCTCCACCTGTTAAAAAATCAACACCAAGAAAGAGATCACTATTTGAATTTATTTCAATATCATGAATTTCAATATCCGCTGGAGTTTGTAAAATCTCAAAATTATCTTGTGAGTGGATAACTTCAAAGACTAATGAAAAAATAAGTATTAATATAGCTGGTTTTTTAAACATTTTTTCTTCAAATTTTTCTAATAATTCACCACCAAATATAATAAAAATATCCTTATCCCCAATTCGATCAGCAATTTTAACTTCTACACATTCCCGTTCTTAACTTAACGGTTGAGTTTAGGTTACTCCATTATCCCCAGACTTAGAATAGAAAATAACCAGAAAATACAATGGGAAGCCCTGCCCCGGCGGGGCATAATGTTGGTAAAGTGAAATAAAATCAATTCTCTGCCGCGCCGTTAGGTGCGGAATGTTTTAGTGATGTGCTTTTTGTTGCACCCCGCTGGGGTGCTGGAACTACTATGGGTTTTGTTTGTTACCAACATTTGGCTCCTCTGGAGCCCAACTGCAATTTGT
>JABMQA010000484.1 GCA_013203545.1 Bacteroidota bacterium | reverse complement strand
TCTTCATATAATTTCCGGCCATTTTGCCCCATGGTCCGTCTTTGGCCAGGATTTTCAATCAGCGAAATAATTGCAGCAGCCATTGAGTCCGGATCCGGTTCTGTCAACACTGCAATATCGTCAGTTAGAATTAATCTGTTGGATTCTATATTAGTTGCCACGATGGATCTTCCTGCTTTCAAATAGTCAAGTAGTTTCAACGGTGTATTAACCCCACTCTTTCTTGGCGAAAGCAAAATGTCAGAAGCTGAAAGCATTCTAGGAACGATATCAGGAGCAACCATACCAGTGAAACTTACAGCCTCAAGGACTCCCTGCTTTCGGAGAATTGTTTTCCACTTGTCAATCTCAGCATCTTTGCCCCCAATAATAATAAATCTTACTCCTGGGCATTTCTTAACTACTGCATAAATTGTTCCCATCAGCAAATCAATTCCCTGATAATGAGCAAACGAACCAACAAATGTGACAAGCACATCATCTTCTTTCTTTTGAAGTTCATTTCGTGATTGAATCACCTCCCCGGCTAAAGGCTCTTTCAGCGAAGAGGGAATATCAAAAATGTTAAAAACCGGTGTCTTTTTGCCCATTTTTAGAACTTGTTCCTCCAAACCAGGACCGGTACAGATAACAGCATGAACTCTTTGAACAACATATCGCTCAATATTAGAATAAACCCGAAGTAACATATTTAAAAATACGCCTTTCTTGTAAGAAAAAGGATCTGAATGCTTTTCAAAAATTGTCTTGCTGCCGGCAAGCTGACTCAAAAAAACTGCAATAATTCCTGCTTCTTCAACTCCGTGAATGACTGAGTATTTGTTTCGTCGAATCAATTGAAGTCCTTTGACCAGGATGAGGAAGTCGAAAACTATCTTATAAAAAGAGGGTCCGATGGGAATTTGCCTGATTCGGAAAGGATTTGCAACTCTGATCACATTGACTCCCTCCGGCTTGAGTTTTTCGCCAAATGGCAGGGTGAGCAGGTCTACTGAGAATCCCAGTTCAGCTAATGCTCTGGCATTGTAATTCACCCTGATGGGAGAGCCGCGCCACTGAAAAAATGGTTGAGGAGAGATGAGAAGAATATTTTTATTCGTTTTCAACAATTTCATGGATGAAATAAGATTGGGTTTCGTATTTTTTATAATAAATTTTTGATATCATATCGGACATTAACCCTGAAATAAATAACTGCAAGCCTGTGAATAGTAAAAACGCAGTTAAAATGGGCGTTGCTGAGTCTGACATGCTTTGTCCTTGCAAATATTCGTTCACGGTGTATATGCCTGAAAGCAAACCGGCAATCAGGAAAAGAATTCCCCCGCCACCCAACAGGTGCAATGGGCGAAGGGCAAATTTTTTCCAAAACCAAACTGACACCATATCCAGAAACCCTTTGATGGTACGGCTGAAGTTGTAATTGGTTTTTCCGGAATTGCGATACCTGTGATTTACAGGAAGTTCCCCAACTTTAAAACCACGCATGATCAGCAGCGCAGGTATAAAGCGATGAAGTTCTCCGAACAGTGACAGTTCTGAAATACTTTCTCGGGTATATATTTTCATCGTGCAGCCACTGTCATGGATACCATCGTGAATTAAAATCCCGCGAAGAAGATTTGCCACCCTTGAAGTAATTCGTTTTCTGAGTGTATCTTTCCGGTTTTTCCGCCAGCCAGAAACAATATCCAGATCATTAGCCTCAAGGTGCCTGATTAAGAGGGGTATGTCGGCAGGGTCATTTTGACCGTCCCCGTCCAAAGTGATGATGTATTGGTTGCTGGCATGACGAAAGCCGGCATCAAGTGCTGCAGTTTGGCCAAAATTCTTTCGCAAACGGATAAGTTTAACCGGGTTAAGTGTTTTAATAATTTTGGAGGTGGCATCATTTGATCCGTCATCAACAAAAATCAATTCAAACGTTGCGCCCATTTTCCGGCAAACATCCACAACTTCCTGATGAAGTTGTGCTACATTGCCAGCTTCATTGTATACAGGTATGACGATCGATATACTTTTCATTCAATAATAATTTGATACTGTGAATGAGATCAAAAACGTGTTTTCCGTGATAGCTTCGCCCTGTTACTCCCATTGGGCAACAAGGCAAAAGGCAATTCAAGTGCAAAAAATAATCCTAAGCAAACATAATCAAATTATCTGTGTTGTTCGGGACACTGGAAGGCTAATACAATCACAAATATAATTTGAAAAGCTCTATTTTATTATCTTTATGGATGGTTTTACTTTTCACCAAACAGGAGCAATAAAATGGACATCCTATACGCCGAAAAACTGAAAACTCCTTTTGGAAGTTTGATTTGTCTTTTGAAAAAATGACTCACCTTCCAACAGAATTACTGGCACTGTTTATCCGTGAATTAGTGGCACTGTTTGTCTGAAATAATCAATGAATTGATCAGGTTTATTTTAAAAAAATATAATTAGGAGAATACAAAAATGGTTTATCCAAGAGCTGTAGTGATAAAATTTCTAAGATTAACAAGATTAAATAAAATTGTTTCCAGGATTTACTACAAATATTTTCATGGCTTTAACTCTATTGTAAAAGAATTACCTGGCGTTATTGAAAAATGTATTGATAAGGCAGTAGAACTTAAGACAGCTGATATTGGGGATTATTGTGAGTTTGGGATTTTTAAAGGATTTGCATTCGCATACGCATGCAATTATGCCCGGAGGTTAAATTTACAAAAAATGAGATTCTTTGGTTTTGATTCTTTCAAAGGGTTACCGGATATTGAAGGATTAGATATCACAAAAGATATGCCGTTCTACAAAGGTCAATACTTAGCCGGGAAAGAACAAGTAATGAAGGATATTAACAAAACAAATGTTGATTGGTCCAGAACACACCTGATTGAAGGATTTTTTAATATTTCTTTAACTTATGAGACTAAAAAAAAGCATGAGATGAATAAAATCGCGCTGTGCCTGATTGATTGCGATCTCCATTCATCAACTGTTAGTGTGCTGAACTTTATTCAGGATATGATTATTGATAACACAATTTTGATTTTTGATGACTGGAATGCCTTTAATAAAGATAATGAAAGAGGACAACGCCGGGC
>JABMQA010000483.1 GCA_013203545.1 Bacteroidota bacterium | reverse complement strand
GTAACATTGTATGTGCCCGGAGGGAGGTACAGGTTGTAAGTTGCGCCAAACGGCGTAGCAACGGATAAAGTACTAAATCCGCCGGCCTCAATGAGCGCGCCACCAATGGGTGCTGATGTAACAGCGTCCATGACACTACCTGTAATTTTGGCGTATTGCTGGTTCAGTACCTCTACTGTTTTACAATCGTTTGCCGTATTTTGATCACCGGCAAGCATGGTGCATCCGGTAACGTTGTAAGCGCCGATGGCAGACAGATTGGCGGTTGCTGTAAATGTGTAATCCAGGGTTGCGCCCGGTTCGATGGTTGCAGCAACGGTTTCAACGACAGGAACATCTGTGAGTACATCGAAGGAAACATCAAAATTGGATTGTGCCACTGCACCAAAGTTTTTAATGGTGATGGTAACCGGTTCGGTACTTGTAAGGTTGAAACCTGAGGCTGGTTCCAGAACGGCCGTTACACCCAGGTCGTTGTCGAAACCTGCACTAACTGTAATGGTATAGTCTTCGATTTCACCATAAGAGGCAACTCCACAAGGAACCGGAGCCGTGCTGTAAGTCATCCTGATTCGCATACGGTAATCACCATCAGGTGTTCCGGCCGGAACAGCAATGTCTCCGGTGAAAGTTGCACCAGCACCTCCCACATTTAAGAGGGGATACTCTTCATCGGTAGCCTGGTCAAAAACAAAGTTCATATTCCAGTCAACCCAGCAGATAACGATATCTGCAGTCCATGGCGTACCATTGGTAATGGTAATGGGTTCAGAACCTCCTGCCAGAATGGTTGCAGCCTGATCGGTATAGTCTGCAACGCCACCTTGCCATCCGCTGGTGTTGTTAATGTCACCAAAAAGTACGTTAGCGATAAATTCATCTTCATTTGTTGTTGAAGCATCGCAATATTCGGGCAGGGCATTGGTAACGGTTTTGACCTTACAATCATTGCCTGGATTTTCATCATCGATAAGCTGTGTACAGGCGTTGAAGGTATAATCGCCATAGGCTGAAAGGTCTGCAGTTTCGACAAGTGTAACCACACCGGTCTCACCCTGCGCAAGCGGACCCGGGAAAGTACCGTTAACGACTACGCGTACGGGTCCGTTCCATTCGATTTCCCATGGGATATCGGATTGCGAATTCACACCGTAGTTTTTGATGATGAATTCAACCGGTTCTGTAGCCGTCAGATCCGCACCTGAAGTTGGCTGGCTGATTGCTGAAACACCTACATCATTGTTAGGAGCCGGGCCACCCATGTATGGAAATCCGAACGCCCCTGTTTCACCGGGTAATGCACCAATAAGTGTAGTAGCCCCGGTAGCTGTGTTCAGGCTGCGCAATTCGGCTAAAGTACTGTAGGAAGCAAGGTAAACGATGTCGTTGACTGCATCATATCCCATGCCCTGGGCATAGTTACCGTCAAATCCTGCAGGTCCGAGCAAGGTTCCGGCACCTGTTGATAAATCAACAGAATAGGTATTGTCACTGATAATGTCAAATGCATACATAACACCAGTCAAATCAATGGTACAACTGATAATTCCTGCAATCCCCGTGCTTCCGACCAATGTAATGCCTCCAGTACCGGGATCGATAATATAGAGGTTGCTTGCCGCAATATCAGTGGCGGTTGCATAGAATGTGCCATCGGTTTTATCGATGGCCAGGTCGGACCAGATACCTCCTGAACCTGCCATCGGGCAAGGTACCGCTACAATGTCTGTAGCAACGCCGGTTGCAATATCAACCGACTTCAGGACATCATCGTTGTAATCAATTATGTACATGACATCCATTTCACCCGGTGCAAAATCCCCACAGAATGCCGAATACGAAGCGGGTCCTATTACTGTAACTGCCGTCGGGTCGTCTGTGTTAAATGAATAGAAATTGTCGGCCGAAACATTATCGGCATAGGCTACTTCGCCACGAAACGCCCCATTAAAAACTTTTGTGGCTGAATACGACGACGGAGTGGATAAACCGGCAGGCGCTAAGCCTAAGGAAGGTTCACTGGCAGCTTCCATCCGTGCCATCTTCATGGCAATTTCATCGGCTGTAGGCGCTTTCTTTACCAGTCCAGAACCGGCATTTTGTGAGAAAAGGGCTGATGACGTGATAAACAACATCATCAACAGTAAACTTGTAACTTTTTTCATAAACGTTAGGTTTAAATTAATAATTAAATTTAGTTACTATTGATAGAAAATTTTATCAGCAAGAAAATAAAACGATGTAGCCACCTGGATTTAAGGTGGTTTCGTCATTCAATACATAAGTTATTATGTCCTAAGGTGGAAGGCAAGTGTTAGTTTTTACCATAGGCAACAGTTTTTACTCATCATTGCAAATATATAAATTTTTAATAAAAATCATTTTTTTT
>JABMQA010000482.1 GCA_013203545.1 Bacteroidota bacterium | reverse complement strand
CCAATACAACCCGGTATCATCTGCATCTTCAGGCATATCTTTAAACAAGTTGAAAAACCTTAACAGACCTGTTTCAGGATTTACTTGGGACGATACATATTTCCATGAATCTAAAATGTTAGTTTCTAAATTGTAAACAGATGATACGGGTCTAAGCAAGTCAACCATGATCATTCCTGTGTACACTGCATCAAAAACCCAGGCAGAAAAAGAGGGAACGGTGTCGATGTTGAAGAATGTTGTCCAATTTCCAGACGTAAGTTGGTTCTGCTTTAGCTTTTCAGCCGCGAATACGGATGATTGATGTAGGTTTATTTGTGTTG
The DNA here is from genome assembly GCA_013203545.1 of Bacteroidota bacterium. GTDB lineage: Bacteria > Bacteroidota > Bacteroidia > Bacteroidales > 4484-276 > JABMQA01. Next base: position 14,514 of record JABMQA010000482.1, on the reverse strand, counting down.
CGTGTGTTATTTGTGTCGAGGGAACCCTACGGCAAGAAAGGAGTAGAACAACAATAACACAGATCATAACCAAATTGATCGTATGCAAGGTTTTTAACATATTTAACAGGATTTGAGAGCGTTAGAATTACATTTCAAAAATCAAAAAATTCATTGCGCTAATTTACAAATACTTTTTCTGAATCAGGATGCCGCTTGAACCGTTTTTCATTCGATCCCGTTGCCGATTCTGTAAATCCAGTGACTCCCGAAAGCCCATTGCTTGCAAACAATCTGTTACCCCTCCAGTTTCTTTATCCTAAAGTCAAAGAGCCTCTTTGCACCATATCCGGCACCCAATGCCACCAATATAGCTATACCGCCGCCAATAGCTGCCCCACCACCAACTGGTGTGTTGCCGCCTTCTGAGGGGGTCTGGTTTCCGTTGGGTGGAGGGGGTGTTTGGGCATCTAATGCGCCTAATGCTAAAATCAGGGTTGCGGTTGCGATGATATGTTTGAATGTTTTCATGATATTGTTTGTTTTTTTGGAATGTTGAGACGCACGGCCTTTGGTATGTTGAGACGCACGGCCGTGCGTCTTTACTTTCCGTTATTACTTATTTATTTTATAAAAACCTTCTCCGTCTTCACACCCTCACTTCCGATAGCTACCGGGATCACCATTACCACATACACACCTGTTTTTAGATTTATCGGAATGGAAATGAAGCCACCCCGATAACTATCGGGGGAAATATCCTTTTGCACTACTATTCTTCCCAATATATCCGAGACCAGTACCTTTCCACTTTCAGCACCTTTGACGAAAATCTGATTTTCCGCTGCATAAATAAAAATATTGCTTTTACTGATTTTAGCTTCTTCAATTCCAACTGCGCTCAAGTGCAGTTTAAACCGTTTTTCATTATCTGCCGGAACCCATGTAAAATCATAGGCCCCCAGGCTGAGGTCGTGGAATATGTTTTCTTTGGTATCCTCCAGGATTGAAGTACTGATATCGGCCATTTCATTTATACGAATGGAGTATATCCCTGCCTGATCGTTTTGGAAGCCTAACCGGATTATTTCACAGTCAGGCCGCACGTCAATAGAAAGCATTTTATCATTTGAAAAAGAATATATCTGCGATAAACCTTGTGTGTTCGACAGAAATTTGTAAGCATCGTATTGCAGGTCAAAACCTTCATTGGATTGTTCGTTGAAAAGAATATACAGTGCGTCATTATACGATCCATTGGATGCTTCCAAAACAAGGCCATTGCTAATGGATTCCGATGATTTATAATAGCTTGTTGCGCCACTATGTGTACGGTTGTTGTTGGTTAAATCGAATGTACCGGATACGGAAGTAACAATGAAAAAGCCCTGCATTGGAGGGACATACTGCGAACCGCTGCCAACACCATCGTTCCATGATACATATGCCGTCCCATTCCAGTAATTAACAGCTCCATACGTACCGTACAGCCCACTCCAGTCAATCGATGAGGGATATGGGTTTCCAAGCAGGTTGGCTCCTTCGGCGGCTTCAGGTTCTGTTGAATATTCTGTAAAAGTAGTAGCCGTACTCAGGTCACCGGTGTTGGGTGTGCCCGAAAAAGTATAACTACCTGTACCCGTACCATTTGCCCATAAACCATAACCTGTTACCGGGGTTAGTGCAGTGGCAGGTTCAGAAATATCACTCCAAAGACCTGTGGTTTCATCCCAGCCTTGAAGGTAATTGCCAAGGAAAAGGTTGGCTGTGGTAACATTATTAGGTTCAGAAATCATATGCCATGCCCCTTGGGTGATATCCCTTTTGATGTCGATCGTTCCCTCGTTTGTTATGGTCCCTTCGGTAATCAGGGAGCCTCCCGAATTAACTGTCAGGCTGGCAGTGGATGCAAGGCTCAGACTGTAACAATCGGCTGTTGCCCCTGTACCAATAACAGGATAGTTTGATAAACTGTTGGGGATAACAACATTATAATTGGTAGTTGGGATGGAATTCGGGTTCCAGTTTCCTTCGGTATTCCAATCGTTGCTGCTGTTGCCGGTCCATGCCAGATTAAAAGCAACCCTAAAAGCATTTGGGCCTAACCAATCACTTGTGATTCCACTGCCACAATCGGAGCGAACATACCAGTCGTAATCATCACCATAGGTCAGGCTTTCGATTAAATACGCGTTGGAAGTTAATCCCGTAACCATCGTACCTGAGCCCTGTGTAAAGCCTGTCGTGCCCCATTCAATGTCCCAGATTTCGGCCGACCCTACTTCCGTCCAGCCAACTTGTACGGAACTTGATGACATTGTAGTGGCTGTCGGATTAACAGGTTGCTGACATGGCCCAATTCCAACACCAAATTCAGAAAAGTCGGTCAAACCTGACGCTTTAAGATGTGTACCATCTACCAATACCGTATTTTGAGGTATCCACGAACTGTGCTCATTGTTACGTTTCACAATCACTGCCTGTTGGAAATCTTCGATCCCTGTCAGGCCTGCTATTGGTAAAGAGATACTAAATGTTCCATCAAAAAGGGTGGTTCCTTCCGAAATAGACCAATATTTATCTGCGAGTGCATTCACTGTAATCTCAATTCCGTAATCGTTAGTTGCCAATCCGGAAAACTCTGCTACGGGAGGATCAAGTGTTAAAGGAGGTGCAGGGGGTACATTATCGTACCTGTCGAAGTTCATGGGGCCGGCCAGGTTGAGGTCATTGAAATTAACTATTGCCCCGGTTGAGGAGCTTACCTCCAGATGAAATGTATCCGCCGGACTTGGGTTGTCGTGCCCATCAGGGTCACCCGATGAAGTCCGGATAGTGAGTGAAGCGTATCTTATGGCTGAGTTAACATCTTGAGCATCATAATTCTTTGTTGAAAAAAAGTAAGTTTGACCTGGTATTGCATAACGGGTTGCCTCGAAACAAAATTCATACTCGGTAAACCATAGCGAATCAATAGTTATAGTATTTATATTACCCGGAGTTGACACACAATTCCCCGGGACAAATGTGGCCGTTATAGGATTTAACTGGTTGCTTGTTGCTTCCCCATTCGAATAATAGATAGTTGAAGTAAGCACAAATGGTTTATTCGTCTCAACCACTCCAATGGTATCATAGGTGCCGTTGCTTACAGTACAATACTGCAATGCTAAATTAGTAATCAATGCATCTGCATCAATACCTGAATTATCAAGTTCGTAACGAAGCCTGATATTTTCAACGGTATCAACTGTAGTAATGGGCACGTTTAAGCCGGCTTTCCATGTAGCATCTGCTTCGGAACCATCATCGTTTCGCCATTGGAAATTAGCATCTAATAAATCACCCCCGCTATAGACATTGAGATTGCCAAAGAATAAGAACAAAACTGCAATTACCAGAATTTTTGATAACCTGTGTAAAGAACCCTTTTTCATTTTTCCCCCAGTTTTTGGTTTTATACGTTTTACAATTATACGTCACTGATTCAACTGTTTTTATAAAAACAATTGTTTCTTATAACGACTTTATTACGGAGCAGACAAATTCTCCAAATAATTGTTCAAAAATACTGCACAATATCCAAATAAACACTACTGCATTACTACGCATTTCATGCTTCATCGCGGAAGGGACAACACCCATACACGCTTCTTTTTCATATAGATAAGTACTTTTTTGAAATTATTTTACATTAAATCATTAAAAACAGACTGTGTAAAAACAACAAACTAACCATATAAATAAGCTGAAGAATGAAGTCAGGCTGGTCTCTTTTGCAGGCCAAATTTATTGTGAACAGTTACAATTTAATTTCACAAATGACTAAGCGTTCCCCTTGAAGGAGTCATCCTATGAATCTGTCTCAGGAGCATACCAAAACCCTCAGGAAGATTCATAGGATGACTAAGCGTTCCCCAGGAAGGAGTCATCCTATGAATCTGTCTCAGGAGCATACCAAAACCCTCAGGAAGATTCATAGGATGACTACGCGAAATACCGTTGGGGCTTATTTTACAAACAACTTCCGGCTAAGCACTGTTTCGCCGGTATGCACTGAAAAAACATAAATCCCCGCCGGCTGTTGTATTCGCATTTCCTGCGCTGAACTTCCATTTAATTCAATCTTGTTTAAAATCTGCCCCGAAACATTCACCATGCTAATCAGTCCGGTTTCCTGATCGGGATTATTTATTAAAATTACCCCATCAATAAATCTTAAACTAATGTTTGTTTGGGGAGAAATTTCACCAATTGCTGTGGCATCCTTAAAATGAAGATAAAACCTTCCGGTCCCGCCCTGGCAGATTTCGGCAAAGTAGGTGTCCCATCTCAGGTTGGTAAATATATTTTCCTGCCGGTCTTCCAAAATAATGCTCATATCATCCAAGAGTTTCTGATGGACAGAAAATTTAAGAATGGCTGTTTCAGCAACATCCACACCGATGGGAATGATGAAATTTTCGATGTTTTGAAAGGGTAAAGCCTGAATGGCAAAATCCACACCGTTGTCATCAACAAGCCGCGTATAAACAGCAATGTTGGGATTGCCTTTCATTTTACCCACATCATAAGAGGGGTCAAGTCCGGTGGTCATATTTTTATTAAAGCCTATTGCCGTTGTGTTGAATAAATCATTGTTTTCAACAATCAGCTCTGCCACCGGCCAGGGTTCTTTTGTTTCTTTATGGTAATCAACACCGGCATGTGCTTGCATATTTTCGTTAAAAGCAAGGTTGCCACCACCAGAAACTACTGTTACCATAAAAGCTTGGCCTGGTTGTATATAATCCTGTGCAATTTGCGAATATTCTCCAATAGCGCCATTGGAAATAACTTTGTAATCATTCCGGTCCCCGGTATAACCAGTTTGCTCATCCCAAATATAGATGGCTTCATAATTGTCGTTCAGCAAAGCTGCATTGGCATCCAGGAAATTCCCTGCTGTTGACGCGCTACCTGTAATGCCGATTGCACTTGAAAATGGATTACCAACAAGATTATAACCTGTTCCCATACCCGATGTATAGGTGGTTAAATAGTTAAGGTCATCTGTTCTGATTGTTCCGGTAAAACTGTACACACCAGCACCACTTTTTGTAACACAGTATCCGCGAGCGTCAATAAATGTTGCATCACCAAAGGCTTCCGGATTTCCTTCAGAGCCATATATAATCCAACTTTCAGTATCTTCATCCCAACGATAAAACTGATAGGCGCTTTCATACTGTGCAATGGTGTTTGCTGTCATCCACGCTCCATCAATGGCCTGGCCTGCAACGGGTGCGGAAATATAATGCCATTTAGTAGATTTTGTTATTTCATCAACATAGCGTTTAAAAACCACATTGCCGGTAGATGTTCCCCCAACAATAAGGGACCCTGTACCGGCAAGGGATGAGTTCACCGTTAATATACCGGCATTTATCAGGTTTCCATTTACGGTTAATGCTTTTCCTGCATTTATACTAACAGCGGCATCTGAAGCGATATTCAAATGATTGCAAATAGCAGGGGAACCTGGCGCATTGTCGATGACCGGAAAAAGAGCCACAAGTGGTACACTTGCATTTTCTGCGATTGATGGAACCGCATTTGTATTCCAGTTGGCGCTTGTATTCCAATCGGCACTTTCAGAACCATCCCAAATTATTGTTGCATCCGATAATGTTAAGTTCGCTTCTACATTCCCTTCCGAAACCAGATCGACCAATGTTGAATTCGCGAAATATCCATTTTTAGTTGCCTCAACATATACCTGGCCTGCGGGCACATTGCTAAGCGAATAATATCCGGACGAATTTGTGGTCCCGGAAACAGATGATGCTGTAACCAGGGCATTTTCGATGGGGTCGGTACTTTGATCCCTGATGTATCCGTTTATGGTTCCGGTATATGAATAGCCTGTGGGGTTTATTAATAATTTTGCAAAATCAATGGCAAATCCATCACCTGCACCTGTGGTCAAATCATCTATCATTATTTAGATCACGCCAGCATCTACCAATAGAACATGCGCTGTGGGCAGTACAAGTGTAATAATTTTCCCTATAGGCCCTGTTTGATCCAATGAATTGATAACATTTGCAATGAAAGGGGCATCTACTCCATTAATTGATGCTGTGTAAGTGGCACACCACGTCTCAGCCTGAAAATCATCCACAAACATTTGAATGGTTGCCGCCACAACGGTAGTTTCCTGTAAATCGTAACTCATGCTAATTGCTGTTGGATAAACAGCAGTAGGCCAATATCCGTCATTATTGCATGGCATGGAAACGGTTGCACATGAGGTTGGTTTAAGTTTTTGATCTGTACCAGCTACGTCATCACCCTCGGGGGAAAAATTTATTGCATGGGTAGGCGTACTTTCACCCGAGAAGGGATCGAAATCAACGGGCCATCCATAGCCAAGATTGTCAATATCACCCGATCTGACCATGATAGCGGCTTCGGTAGTATTGTAAAGGGTTAATTGCTGTGTCTGCCAATCACCGTTTGCTGTGGCGTCAATCGCGAAAGATATTTGATTGCCATACACAATCCCTTTTGCGCTATTATTGGTAGCATAGGCCCGCACATAATATGTTGTTGCACAATGTAATCCGGTAAGAGAAGAAGTAAAGCTACCAATTCCGGCCCCATCCGTAGTATGATCGTCAGAAATTTCCGGGGTTCCAGTAGTGTTCCAGCAAACACCACATGAAAAAGTCCAGTCGGTGCTGGTTAAATTGCCTCCTGATGTAGCCGTACTTCCTGTAATTTCGCTTGCTGCTGTCGTAGTAACAGTGGGTTGGATGTGGGGGTAGTTAACCCAAACGGCACCGGAAATTGTTCCGGTATGTGCACTTGTACTGTTATCGGTTAAGGATGTTCCTGTGCCATTACTCATTTTAAAGTACGCCAGCAATCCGGTTTCAGTTCCGGTAAGTTCGTTATGCAAATTAGCCTGTATTTCCGCTTCCGAACGGGCAACATTCCATATTCTTATTTCATCAATTTCCCCATACCAATATTCATCATCACTCGGACTGGCATTTATGCCTATGCGAAGATCCTGTCCTGAAGTATTTAAAGTTTTTGCCCCGCTAATATCTAAAACACCATCCACATAGAGATACATATTGGTTCCATTAAAAACAACTGCCACATGATGCCAAAAGTCATCATTAATGGATATGCTACCATCCAGGATATTATCCCCGCCAAAAAAAGCGAAATGGTCCATATATATTCCAATACTGCATCTATTACTATTATCTGATGATGATCCCCAACTCAGGATATTTGATTGTGTTGGCCAGGATGAACCCTTAATGTATGCTTCAATTGTCCTGGAAGCATTTCCGACAGGCAGGTCGGCTGAAGCTGCACAGCTTACATAATCATCATTTCCATCAAAACTAAGGGAGCAATTCTGGACATTATCATAGTAGCTGACATTCAGGTCACTTTTCGTGGAGTTGGTTACAGCAGAGGCATCGCCGGCATTGAAAGCTGCGTCATTAAATGTAATTTCCAGATTGGATATATTGTTCGCACTACCGCTGTTTGTAGCAGTTCCAGTGAACGAAACAGAGAGTTCCGTATTACTGTTTTTTGTTATTACCATTGTTAATCCTGCCGGGACATTGGTTGCTGTATAGTTCGCCGCAGAAAAGGTGCCGGTGCTACCGGTAAAGTAATCGGAACCTGGAATTGTGTAAGTTATTACAAGGCTATTACTGATTGTACCATCATTGTTTATTGATTCGGTAAATGTTTCTGAGCTATATGATAAGGTAGGTACGGCTTCTGCAACGCTTGGCGCAGGGGGATTACCATTGTCATTCCATCCGGTTGAAGGGGGCGTATCACCAGTAGCATCAGTAAAATAAATGGTAGAATACTCTTTAATCTCAAAATTTTCAACAATTTCCCAGCGATCACCTTCCCATCCATTATTAAACAGGATGTAATAGGTAGTGCCGGTAAAGAAATAGCTCGGGTGTCCATTATAGGTTCCGTTTTCCACGTAGGTTCCGTTTACATCAGCCCACCCCGCACCACTTACGATGTAGTTAGCTAAAACAGGAACATATTCTGCTACTGTTGGTGCAGGATCGTTACCGGCACTAGAAACCCAACTTGAGGAAGGGGGTATGGTTTGATCGTAGGGCGTGGGATCATTATAATAGTAAACCCCGACGTAAGCATTTGATCCATCTGTACTAATTACCCAATGACTGTTGTCCGGATGGCTGTGCAGAAAATAAGTCCCACCCGTATGTACCCATCTCGGTGCCCCATAACTATTCGTTCCGTCTTCAGTGTAGGTTCCGTTTACCACATCGGTGCCTGCATCGCTTACTACATAGTCAGGTAAACTTGCAACGGCTTCTGCTACTGTTGGCGCAGGGGATCTCCCATATCGGTAGTCCACCCACTAGCGGGAGGTGTGCTACCGGATACCTCAGTATAATAATATGTACTAAACATCATGTCGTCCCAAATTTCCCAGCGACTCCCCATCATATCATTATATCGTAAATATAAATCAGTGCTGCCCAAACGATATTGAGCATATCCATTATAGGTACCACTTTCGGTGTATGTACCATTCACTTCACTACTACCGGCATCGCTTACAAGATAATCAGTAGCCATCAGGCAGGTGCTTAATGTTACTGCTATGAGCAGCATTACAATTTTGTAAGAAGAATTCATAAACAATAGTTTTTGGTAAATACTTCCGATTTCTTACGTGGCGCAAGGTTCATTCAGTTTTGATCGTTCAAAGATAAGTTGTGCAGAATAAAAAACCACTACTGCATTACTACGCATTTCACCTGGAGACTTGATACAGATATTGTCACATATACATCTCTATATGTGTTGTTTAGAATGATTCAATTGGTTTTTTCAATTTTAAAAGTCCATTTTGGCAACCCTGCAAAGGCATTATTTCACCCTAATCCAGTGAATGAAGAAATGATACCAGGTTTAATTCAGGGGAAAGGTTAAGTTTTTGGCGCAGGCGGTATCGGCGGCTTTCTACAGAGCGTACTGACAGACCTGTTAGCAAAGCAATATCTTTGGTGTTGAGGTTCATTTTCTGGTAGGCACAAATTTTCAGGTCGCTGGATGTGAGTACGGGAAATTGACGGGACAGTTTCGCCAGGAAGCCGGGAAAAACCTCCACGAAATGGGCTTCAAATTCCTTCCAGTAATCCTTGTCGTTGAGCGCTCCGTTCATCAAGGATAGAACAGTTTTGAAGAGACTTCTGTCTTTAGGGTCGCTAACAAGGCTTACCTGGTATTCCAACTCTTGTTGCATTGCTATAAGCTGGTCGTTTTTATGTTGCAGCATGGTAGCCTGGGTGATAAGCGCCCGTTGTTTTGATTCCAGTTGGATTTGGGCCTCATGGCGGTTTAGCTGTTCCATCCTAAGTTCCTGCTGAAATATGGCCTCCTTTTGATGATGCAGGAGTGATGCTGTTTTCCTCCTGCCCCTAAAGTTTATAAGCATATAAATAAGAAATAGCAGGAAAACGGCCCCAAACGCCAATGCTGCATTTCGAATAAGAATGGTCTTTTCCAGCCTGGCATTTTTTTCCATCATATTCTTTTTGTATTCCGAAAGCGTAAGTTGTGTCTCTATACCTTGCAGCGACGTATTAAATTCATCATGATAAAATTCCTGCATTATCGCGTTTAAAAGTTGGTAATAATTGATGGCATCCAAATATTTTTCATTCACCATGCAGTAATCTATTAACTTAATTAAAGTTTCTTGTTGAAGCTCTATCAGGTTGTGGTGAATCGCAATTTGGTGCGCTTTGTTTAAGTATGAAAGCAGAGAATCGGAATTATCCCCTTCCTGATAAATTTCAGCCATTCTCAGGTAAAACTTTGTGAGAAATTCAGGACGTGTTTCGATTATGAAATTTTGTTCAGCCTGTTGAAAATGATCCATCGCCTTAGATATGTTTCCCATGCGCAATTGTATATCACCCAGGCTTTGGTGTGTGGCCCCTACTTTATTAAAATCGCCTTGAACCACACCAATATCCAGAATTTTATTGTAATATTCCATGGCTTCCCGGATTTTCCCCAACTCAAAAAACAGGTCGCCAATATATTGGTACGAATGAACAATCAGGAAACGGTCATCTCCTTTTTCACGTAGCCGTAATGCTTTTTGAAAAAGCTTCAGCGCCAGATCGGAATCCCCCTCCTCTTTGGCAATGAGCCCCAGGTTATTCAAGGCTGTTGCCTGGGCATAGATAACGCCGGTTTTTTCATACAGTTCCAGGCTTTTTAAATAATTATTACGTGCCTGGCCGTACAATTGCTGTTGGAAATAAATATTGCCCACATCCACATAAAACCATCCCGTATTAAGGGAATCTTTGGTATGATGCAAATAATCGATCGCACTGAAGTAATGTTCCAGCGACTGGGTGTACAGCCCCTGATGCCGCAGAATAACTGCAATATTTGTATTGGCAATGGCTTCAACCCTTTTTTGATGTGTCTGACGGCTTTGTTCCAGTATGTCCAAATATTTTTCCAAAGCCAAATTTGGATTCGAACGTATCAGCGGTTCCAGATCAAGGGCCTGTCGATAGAGAACAGAATCGATCGATACATCTGTTATGTCAACGGGGCGTTTAGCATACAAAGGTGATATTGAAAATACAAATACCAAAATCACCAACAGTAATTGGAATATATGACCTACACCTACAAATTTACACCAGAACAGGTAGTCCTTATACCTGGCCTGTGCATTCAATTCCGACATGTACACAAATTTTGGCAGTTTTATCCATGCAAACATAAGCAATTTTCAAATACCATAAATTTATTTCAGGTATAAGAAAAAAACCTGCTGTCCTGAAGGATGGTTCTACTGTACTTTTGGCACATTAACCCGGAGGATAATCATTGCGTACTGAAATAGTAAAAATCACACGGTGATCCAAAACCAGGCCCGAACCAAATTCCCCAGGGCCCATCTACGTTGTGACTGCTGTATCCAGTGAGGAAGTGTCACCCTATGAATCTGATTTATGAGCTTAGCAAAGCCCTCAGGAACATTCATAGGGTGACCATTGTATCAATTAACACCTACATCACTGCAATTTTTCTAACAACAATTGATGCCGAGAATTTTAATTCTATATAGTAAATACCCTTTTGTAAGTCTGATATGCTTATTTGAAGATTGTTTTTATCAGTTTGTATATCCCTGATCAATACACCATTTACTGAGCGTATGGAAATTGACCGAACAACCTCACCTGCCCGGACCTGAATTTTAAATATATCTGTAGCAGGATTGGGATATATTTGAACAATTCCGGTGGTTGCTGCGTCATTGATACCTGTGGCTGATTCCTTAAAATCCGTGATCCCTGAAAGTCCGTTCGACGCAAACAGCCCGTTGTGGTTTGGAAAAAGGGAACTGTATACGGCCGTCAGCCCTGATTCGAAGTTATTCGTGGCATTATAACTTCTAAAGAAGATATGTTCGCCTTCACCGGCACCATCCTTTGCAGTGGTAAATTCGTCATCACCATAAACTGTGAGAAGAGTATTGTCCGTTTGTCCTTTCATTGCAGTATAACCAATGCAGTTGCCTTCCACATCGAATGCACCGATATAGTGAGCGCTATTCAAATTTGCCATGGCCTGACCCGATAGGGAAATAAGATGGAAATCCATCGTTCTGACGCAGGCCCATGGACCGGCAGCAGGTGCAGAGGCAGGTTTAGGATTATACGCAACATTATCCTTCGCAGAAAAATCAAGAACGACATCATTGATAAACTGGCCCAGATAGCCTTTACCCGGCACAAGATCGGTTAATGTAGTAATTTCGCCGCCGGGCCAGTATACCTTGTTGGAGTATATATCTACCAGGTACAAGATATCATTTTCAGGATCTTCGAAGACATTGTCGAGCGATTTGGACGTACTTGAGAGTACAGGAATCAGATACTGTCCTGCCGGCACTGCCAGGGTGTCATAACCCAGCTCACTACCATCAACCATCAGGATATCCTCTGTGCTCATTTTCACCTTGTACCCTTTGTTCACGTTCCAGTTGCCCAAAGTATTGATAAAGAAAGGATCAGGTGCATATATACCTCCGTCACCCAACATGATGGTCAGGTTGCCATCACCAACGATCTCTGCCATCATGTTTTCAACTGCAGGATCGGCAGGATCGAGATAGGTGGAGATATACGACCAGCCCTGTGGAATTGTGATTTGTTGGCCGGTTTTATCCTCCAGAGTCAGCACAAAAACATCTTCCTCACCGGTATAGGCATGTAATGGAGTGGTGTCATCATCTCCAAGCCACGATGCATTACTTCTTCCGGTAATATAATAGCTGCCTTCGTAAGCTGATAATCGCTGGGCCATATCGCTGCCTGCAGCTGAGCCATAAAAGGTGTGCCATTTGTAATCGCCATCGGTTGAAACTTTCATGACCATAATATCCCTTCCCCCTGCAAACGGATGCAGCGGATCAGCAGAGGTTGCTCCCAGCCAGGCTGTTGAACTTCTGCCGGCGACTATTACATTATCTGCCGCATCCAGGACCACATCATTGGAATAATCATCATCCGAAGCAGCACCCCAGAAAGTATGCCAGAGGTAGCCACCGGTATTATTAAGTTTCATGATCATGATATCTGCAGCACCGGTCCCGTTGTAGGGATTGATGGGATTAGCACTGTTGGGACCCTGCCAGTTGGCCCTGCTGTTTCCGGTTAAGTAAATATTACCGCTTTCATCAAGTGAAATGGCCCTGCAGGCATCACCAGCTGTTGCCGAGCCATAAAATGTATGCCATTGATATTCTCCGCTATTGTTAAGTTTTACAACTGCAACATCCCCATTCCCCGAATAGGCATGCAATGGTGATTGTCCTGTGGGTCCGTTCCAGGTTGTATCACTTTCACCAACCATGTAAATATTCCCATTCCCGTCCACACCAACCTCATGAACCTCATCAAATCCCTCAGAGCCATAGAAGGTATGCCATTGATAAGCACCTGCGGTATCCAGTTTTAATACGCCAAGGTCAGCATCCCCACCACTGTATGCGTGCAGTGGTGCGGCAGAACCAGGGCCATCCCAGGTGCACTCACTAAACAAAGCGACATAAACACTGCTCCCTTGAATAATTATCCCACGGCCCTGATCGCCATCGACACCCTGTCCAGTATTTACACTACCATAAAAGGTATGCCACTGGTAGGCGCCTTCACTATTTAATTTAAGTACTACAACATCAGCAGGTTCACCCTGATAAGCATTCAGTGGAGGCTCGTTGTTGGGGCCGTTCCATCCTGGTGAGGACCAGGTAGCATAGGAAAAACCTGTGATATAAACATTGTCGTCAGCATCAATGGCAATATCAAATCCGTAATTAAGGACATAATCTGCATAAACACCTCCATAAAAGGTGTGCCACACATATACCCCATCATTGTCGAGTTTCAATACGAACATCTGACGTCCATAGCCTGAATGTGGGTTAAGCGGACTCTGCCCGGTGGGACCGTTCCAGGTTTCATTGCAGCGGCCGGTTACATACATGTTTCCCTGGCTGTCGAATTCAACCGAATAGCCACGCTCTTCAAAAGTTGAGCCAAAGAAAGTGTGCCAGGCATATTCCTGGGCTGTGAGGCTTGTAAAGCCGAAAGCAAATAAAACAATCTACATATTTTAATATTCAGACCCAAAATCAGGTATAAACAACAATAATACAAAAAAAATAAATATTGGTAAAATAAATATTAAATACCGGACTCGTAGGATGACTTAGCGTTTCCCTTGAAGGAGTCATCCTCTGAATCTGTCTCAGGAGCGTACCAAATCCCTCAGGTATCATTCAGAGGATGACTATTACCGGCTGAACCCTATTCCTCCAATTTCCGATTTTTAAAATCAAAGGCCTTTTTCGCGCCATAGCCTGCGCCAAGCGCTATCAAAATGGCTATTCCACCACCAATGGCCGCACCGCCGCCAACGGGTGTATTCCCACCACCCGGAGCGCCTCCGGTTCCGTTTGGCGGAGGTGGGGTTTGGGCGTTCAGTAAACCAAATGCAAGGATCAGGGTTGCAGTTGCCAGGATGTGTTTGAATGTTTTCATGATGTTTATTTTTTTTGTTTATGCTTCAATATTGATGACATTTTTTTCTATCGAAATGCGGTGCGTTTATCGAATAAATATTTTTTCCGTTTTCAGATTATTTCCGTCGGTAACCGATACCATATATATCCCGGTTTTCAGATTTACATGGATAGAAATTAAATCTGTACCATTGATATGATGTTGATGAACAACCCGTCCCATCATATCCGAAACCAGAACTTTGCCTGCACCTGCACCTTTGATGAAGATTTGTTGATTGCCCCGATAGCTATCAGCGATTTTTTGGGCTATATTTATTTTAGTACCTATTCATTATTGCCACAAAGGTAACATTTTGTTATGTAAAAATTATTCCTGTTTCTCCATGATATACATTGTT
>JABMQA010000047.1 GCA_013203545.1 Bacteroidota bacterium | reverse complement strand
CCAGTTCCATCCCAAAAAGCAGATTTAATATATACTGGCGGATTAAGTAATACTGATGAGGCGCTTTATTTATTTAACAAAGAATGCGGACTTGAAGATGCTGTAGCCACTGCATCGCCCTGGCCTGCTGGTGACAATGAAACAAAAAGAACAATGGAAAGGTCGGATAATTTGGACTGGCAGACAAGCGCCTCAATCAATGGCACGCCTAAACAAAAAAATGGCGAAGCATGGCAGGGTGAAAGTAACAGCGCCAACAATAATAACGCTAGTAATTATAGCGGAGGTGGAAGTAGCGAGGAAATTTACTCCCCGCCTCAAATCCTGATTACTGAAATTCAGATTGAGGGAAGTCAGGACTTTGTTGAGCTTTATAACCCAACAAACAGCGCTCAAGACCTAACAGGGTCTAAGCTTAGAAAAAAAACCCAGGCTGGCTCTGAATATTCTCTTTATTCCTTTTCCGGGGAAACAAGTGTGCCTGCAAAAACTTATCGCATTTGGGCCAGCTCTAAAAATAGCTATCATCAAGAAATTGGAAGTCATTTTTCTACCTCCGCATATTTAACTGAAAACAATAGCGTTGCTCTTTTAGATAAAAACGGGGACTCTGTAGATAAATTAGCTTGGGGGCAAGACCACAATAACCCATTTCTGGAAACAGTGGCTTTTCCGTCAAATCCAGAAACATACGACCCATTAGGTGAATACTTTTCTGAAATAGGGTTTACCGGATCTCGAGAACCCTATTCCTCCACACTTTATCCTCAAAGCGTAGGTAGAAAAATTGAAAACGAGGAATACAAAGACACGGGAGATAATAGCGCGGATTTTGAAATACAAAGCCCAACTCCAAAAAATGAAAATAGGACTTTTGAGACAAAAACTATTGAACAAGTTCTCTTGGAAATTGACAGCACCCCACCTACAGTTCAAATTACTTTTAATCCTCTGGCAGAAACCAATCAGCAAGATGCAAAGTTCACTTTTGAAGCCAACGAAGAGAACTGTATATTTAATTGTGAAATAGACAGCGGGGGCTGGGAAGAATGCGCTTCTCCCAAAGAATATAACGGACTTTCTGACGGCGAACATGCTTTCCGAGTAGAAGCAAGCGACATTTTTCAAAATACTTCAGATGCTGTGAGTTATTCATGGACAATAGACATTAGTATTGAAAGTGCGTTGATTCTTTTAAAAGATAAACAAACTGCCTCATCTAATTTTACGAATAATCAAATAGTTGATGCTGAAATCACGCAAGATGATGAGGCAGAGGCATGGTTTTTGGCTGAAAATCAATCCGAACAACCCATGCAAGAGCATGAAAGCTGGCAGGAACAAAGACCGTCTGAATTTGAGCTTTCGCAAGATCAAGGGGAAAAAACCGTTTTTATTTGGACAAAAGATATTTTAGGGAATATAAGCGCGCTGGGCAATAATACTTCTATTGTATTTGACGACATGCCACCATCTTCTGTCATTATTGGGCTTGAACAAGAACAAAGCCAAACAACTTTTACAATAGAATGGTCGGGAAGTGACGGAGAAAACGGAAGTGAAATAGATTCTTACGAAATACAAAAAAAAGAAGGAGGCAATGATTGGGCGGTCTGGTATGAGGGAAGCCAAACCTCAAAAAATTTTACAGGAAACGATGGTATAACTTATTATTTTAAGAGCAGAGCAATTGATAAAGCAGGTAATACAGAAGCATGGCCGGAAACAGCGGAAACATTTACATATGTAAATGTTTCGATCCCAAGTCGACCTATTATTTCAAACCCAGAGAATCGCGCAATAATCAGTCCCGAACAAGACCAAAATGAAACAGAAGACGGAATTCAAATCATGGTTTCAGGTACAACTGATACCGGAACTAATGTTTTTGTAGACGGCAATGCGGTAGATACAAGCCCAGAAAACAATTGGAGCTTTGAGGCAACCCTTGCAACAGGCGTTAATAATTTTAATATATGGTGTGAAGAAGTAGATGGCGATTTATCAGAACAAGTAATATTTGAACTTACATTGGAGCCAGAAGAAACAGGGTCAGGTGAAGTAGTTATTAATGAAATTGCATGGATGGGAACTGAAGCAAGCCACACTGACGAATGGATAGAGCTTTATAACACTACTGGAGAAGATATTGAACTTGAAGGATGGACATTAAACGCAGAAGACGGGAGTCCAGAAATTACCCTCGCAAATACTATTTCGGCAAACGGTTTTTATCTTTTGGAAAGAACTGACGATAACACAATCAGTGATATTTTGGCAGATTGGACTGGCGCTTTTGGAAATGGCCTACACAATGACGGAGAAAGTTTGGAATTGCGTGATAACGAAAACAATCTTATTGATAAATTGGACTGTGAAGATGAGTGG
>JABMQA010000046.1 GCA_013203545.1 Bacteroidota bacterium | reverse complement strand
CGGATAAAGATCATCAGGTGAGAACGATTCGTATGCAAATTCCATTTTAACCATCCTGTTTTGCCGGCAAATTTAATAATAATGTACAGGATACACATTTAACGAAAATATCCTAACCTTACCTGGCCTTTAGCTTGATAAACGGTATCATCATCTCTTCAAGCGAGATGCCACCATGCTGGAAAGTATTCTTGTAATAATTTACATAATAATTGTAGTTATTCGGATACGCGAAGAAATCGTAATTCTGACAGAATATGAGTGAAGAGCTTACATTGAGCTTTGGCAGGAATACCTCATCGGGATTTCTGACCTCAAAAACCTCCTTCTTATTATAATTGAGGCTTTTCCCTATCTTGTACCTCAGGTTGGTATTGGTATTGCGGTCACCCACAACCTTTACCGGGTTTTGTACCCTTACCGATCCGTGGTCAGTCGTCAGTATCAGCCTCATCCCTTTATCCGCAATATACCTGATGATATCAAAAAGCGGCGAATGTTCAAACCAGGAGATGGTTAGTGAACGGTATGCGGGTTCATCGTCAGCCAGTTCGCGAATGATCTCCATTTCGGTGCGGGCATGCGAAAGCATATCCACAAAATTATATACGATAACATTTAAATTATTCTGAAGCAGATTGGGTAACGATTCAACAAGCTTTCGTCCGGCGGTAAGGTTTAATATTTTATGATATGAATATTTAATACCTTTTCCATATCGCTTAAGGTGCTCTCCCAGCAGTTCACTTTCGAACTGGTTTTTTGTGCCTTCTTCATCTTCATTTACCCAGTATTTGGGATATTTACGTTCTATTTCGCTCGGTAACAACCCGCTAAAAAATGAATTACGTGCATATTGGGTGGTGGTTGGAAGAATGCTATAATAAACATCATCACTTTCGATCCTGTAATATTGCTCGATGATGGGTTGCAGGACTTTCCACTGATCATAGCGCATATTATCGATCAGGATAAGAAAAACGTTGCTGTCCTGGCTGATTATCGGAAAAACCTTTTCTCTAAATATGGTATGCGATAATGAAGGTTTATCACCTTGGTTTGAATTGAGCCAGCCTACATAATTACGTTGGATAAATTTGGAAAAAACCTGATTGGCCTCCTCCTTTTGCATGGTTAATATATCCTGAATACTTTCGTCATCTGATTTTTGCAATTCAAGTTCCCATCTTACCAACTTCTTATAAACATCAATCCATTCGGTATGTGTTAGATTATTCGAAATCTCCATTCCTATATTCCTGAATTCCTGCTGATAAGCATGTGTCTTTTTTTCGCTAACGATCTTCCGGTTATCCAGGGTCTTTTTTAAACTGAGTAAAATCTGGTTTGGTTTCACCGGCTTGATCAGGTAATCGGCAATGTTGGAGCCAATTGCATCCTCCATGATGGTTTCCTCTTCACTTTTGGTAATCATCACCACCGGAAGGTGTGGCTGCATGGCTTTTATTTCAGCCAGTGTTTCAATCCCTGACATACCTGGCATATTTTCATCCAGGAAAACAATATCGAATGGTTGCTCCTTGAGCAGGTCCAATGCTTCGTCACCGTTGTTAGTAGTGAAAACTTCATAACCCTTTTGCTCTAAAAACAAGATGTGTGGCTTTAGCAGGTCTATTTCATCATCTGCCCATAATATTTTGATTTTGACCATAAAATGATATTGGATTAGTTAATATAATTAGATGTATTTTTGCTTCTTTCAAAAGTAGGTATTAAAACAGCCTTTGGAAATAATTATTTCAAAGTCTTAATCTTTTTTAACAATAGAAAAAAGTTATGTACATATGGTTTCTAACCCTCATCATTATCTCGCAATTCTGGAAGGTTTCAGGTTTGAAGGTTTCAGGTTTGAAGGTTTCAGGTTTATATTTCGCTTTGCTCTTTGCTCTCTGCGCTTTGCGCTTGGCGTGAGATTTTATAAATAATGTAGGCTGATTTCATTCCGGTCATAAAAATAGAATAAACACAAATGGAGAAATTCTCAAAAGCAAGAAATAAGAAGAAGATCCTTAATGATCCTGTTTACGGATTTGTTACCATCCCTGACGACCTGATATTTGATTTATTTGAACACCCGTATTTGCAGAGACTGAGAAGAATCAAGCAATTGGGTTTAACCCACATGGTTTATCCCGGGGCACTCCATACACGTTTTCACCACGCCATTGGCGCCATGCACCTCATGCAACAGACAATAGATGTACTGAGATCGAAGGGCCAGGAGATCACGCATCAGGAATCGAAAGCCGTTTCCATTGCCATCCTGTTGCACGACATCGGCCACGGCCCCTATTCGCATACACTTGAAAAGTCGATCGTGTGCGATTTAGATCATGAAAGCCTTTCGTTGATGTTCATGAAAAAACTGAACACGATATTTGGTGGGGAGCTGGATCTGGCCATCCGGATATTTCAAAACCAATATGAAAAAAAATTCCTCCATCAGCTTGTTTCCAGCCAACTCGACATGGACAGGCTCGATTACCTGAAGCGCGACAGTTTTTTTACAGGCGTTTCGGAGGGCGTGATCAATTCCGATAGGATTATCAAAATGTTTGATGTGGCAAACGACAACCTTGTGGTGGAGGCAAAAGGAATCTATTCGATCGAAAAATTCATCATTGCCCGCAGGCTGATGTACTGGCAGGTTTACCTGCATAAAACAGTTATTTCGGCTGAACAGATGTTGCTAAAGATTATCCATAGGGCAAAATGGCTTGTGCGGCAGGGCGAACATCTGTTTGCTACCGATGAGTTGCTCGAATTTATCACAAAGGAAGTAGGACCACAGGATTTTGAAAATAACCCATCCTACCTCGAAACTTTTGCAAGGCTGGATGACTACGACGTATTTACATCAATAAAAATGTGGACGAGATTCCCTGACATTGTTCTATCAACCCTGTGCACCAATCTTGTCAACCGCCAGTTATTCAGAACGGAGATTCAAAACAAGCCCTTCACGCAACATCAAATTGACGGCCTTCTAGAAGAGGTTTCAGACTATTATGGAATAACCAGGGAGGATGCAAGCTATTTTGTTTTTACCAGCATCGCCAGAAACAGCGCCTACAATCCCGAAAATGATCAAATCAATATCCTCTACCGCGATGGAACTATACAGGATGTTGCCAGGGCATCCGACCAGCTAAATATTGAAATCCTTTCAAGAACCGTCACCAAATATTTTTTATGTTATCCAAAATTCGCCGGCAATCATCCGGGGTAGTAATTAATACTATTGCCAATTTGTTAAATAGTGGTAAATTGCGCGCTGTTTTTCAATTAATATTATCAGTATCATATGATTTTCACAGCTAAAGAAATTGCTCATAACCTGAACGGATCAATTGTTGGCAACGAAGGCGCGCAGGTAAATTCACTGGCAAAAATTGAAGATGGGAAACCGGGTTCCATATCATTTTTAGCAAACCCCAAATACACGAAATTTGTTTATTCATCCGAATCTTCAATAATCATCGTTGGACAGGACTTTATTCCCGAAAAACCTGTAAAAGCTACTTTAATCAAAGTGGAAAATCCATACGCATCATTCGCGAAGTTGCTGGATTATTACAACAAAATAAAACTCGATAAGAAGGGAATTTCAGCCAGGGCACATATTTCACCATCCGCAACCATCGGCAATGATGTGTATATCGGTGAATTTGCCTTTATCGGTGAAAATTCCACAATTGGTGATGGCTGTAAAATCTATCCGCAAACCTACATTGGTGATAATGTGACCCTCGGAAACAATACCACACTTTTCCCGGGTGTCAAGGTATATTCCGACAATAGTATCGGTAGCGAATGTGTGTTTCATTCGGGTGTTGTTATTGGTGGTGACGGTTTTGGATTTGTCCCGGTTACCGATGACAACTACAACAAAATAGCCCAGATTGGCAATGTCATTATTGAAGATTATGTGGAAATTGGTGCCAACACTTCCGTGGACCGGGCGACTCTTGGCTCAACAATCATCCGGAAGGGCGCCAAACTCGACAACCTGATACAGATCGGCCATAATGTTGAAATTGGCGAAAACACCATTATTGTTGCACAAACAGGTATTTCAGGTTCCACAAAGATCGGGAAAAATTGTGTTATTGCAGGGCAGGTCGGGATTACCGGCCATCTGATTATTGGAGACAATGCAAAAATCGCTGCCCAATCAGGTGTTTCCACAAATGTTAAGGAAGGAGCCGTGGTTTTTGGATCCCCGGCTTTCGAGGCATCAAAATACCGCAAAGCCTACGTCCATTTCAGGAATTTCCAAAAAATTGTCGACCGGATCGACAAACTGGAGGATTTCATGTCAGGAAAAGATAAAGCATAGCGATATTATCATATATTAACTTTTCTCTAACTTCTTTAATTTTAAAAATTTGATACTTTTGCAAATCAGTTGGTAATCAAAAATTATCCTCCAGTATTGTTATGATGATGCAAAAAACTATTGATAAAGCTGTAACTGTATCCGGTTTAGGATTACATACGGGTGAAGAGGTAAATCTCACCTTTAAGCCGGCGCCTGTAAACCATGGATATAAATTTAAACGTGTCGATCTGGAAGGCAGCCCTGTTGTGGATGCCGATGTATTAAATGTGGTGGCCACTTCCAGGGGTACAACCATTGAAAAGAATGGTGCCATCGTTTACACCATCGAACATGTTTTGTCGGCGTTGGCGGGTTTGGAAATCGATAATGTTCTGGTTGAGATTAATGGCCCTGAAACACCCATTATGGATGGCAGTGCACGCTATTTTGTAGAAGCTTTAAATGAGGCAGGGGTCGTTGATCAAGATGCCGAAAAGGACTATTTTGTTGTTGATTCCGTAATCAGCTATGCCGATCCGGACAATAAAATCGAGATCATTGCAATTCCAAGCAAGGAATTCAAGGTGTCCGTAATGATTGATTTTGAATCCAAAGTCCTCTCTACACAAAATGCAAACCTAAACCACATCAGTAACTACAAAGAACAGATAGCTCCATGCAGGACCTTTGTTTTTCTGCACGAACTGGAATATCTTTTAAAACATGACCTGATAAAGGGTGGCGACCTGAGCAATGCCATCGTTTTTGTAAACAAAGTGGTGTGCCAGGAAGAGCTCGACAGGTTGGCCGATCTTTTCAAAAAACCCAAAGTGGCCGTTAAAAACGAAGGTATATTAAATAACCTTGACCTTCATTTCCCCAACGAACCGGCCCGTCATAAGCTGCTTGATGTGATTGGTGATATCTCATTAGCCGGGAAACCCATCAAAGGACATATTATTGCCACGAGGCCGGGGCATGCAGCAAACGTTGAATTTGCAAAACTGCTTAAAAAGCAAATCGAAAAGTCCAATTCGGAAGAGAAAGTGCCGGAGTACGATCCCAATAAAAAACCGTTGTATGACATTCATGGCATCATGCGGTTATTACCACACCGGCCCCCGTTCCTGTTGGTTGATAAAATATTGGAGATGGGCGACGATTATGTGGTTGGGCTTAAAAATGTAACGATGAATGAGAGCTTCTTCGTTGGACATTTCCCTGCCGAACCTGTTATGCCCGGGGTTTTGCAGATTGAAGCCATGGCACAAAGTGGCGGTATTTTGTTATTGTCAACCGTTCCGGATCCTGAAAATTACCTGACCCTCTTCTTAAAAATACAAGAGGTAAAGTTCAGGAATAAAGTGGTTCCGGGCGACACGCTCATTTTCAGACTTCACCTGATAGCCCCGATCAGAAGGGGATTATGCCACATGAAAGGCGTGGCTTATGTAGGAAACAAAGCTGTGATGGAAGCCACCATGCTGGCACAGATCACCAAAAAAGTAATATAATATGAATCAACCTTTAGCATACGTTCATCCCCAGGCCAAAGTGGCAACAAATGTAGTTATCGAGCCGTTTGTGAATATCGAAAAAAATGTGGTAATCGGAGAAGGGAGCTGGATCGGTTCAAATGTCACTATCATGGAGGGGGCGAGGATTGGCAAAAATTGCAAAATCTTTCCTGGTGCCGTTATTGCTGCCATCCCACAGGATCTGAAATTTGACGGTGAAGAAACGGTAGTAAAGATCGGTAACAATACCACCGTTCGTGAGTTTGTTACCATCAACAGGGGCACAAAAGCCAACAACGAAACTGTAATCGGTGAAAATTGCCTGCTGATGGCATATGTGCACATTGCCCACGATTGCATTATCGGTAACAATGTGATCCTTGCCAATGCAGCCACCCTCGCCGGACATATTACCATCGACGACTATGCCATAGTGGGCGGTATGTCGGCGGTACATCAGTTTGTACAAATTGGCGCCCACTGTTTTATTTCAGGAGGCGGGTTGGTTCGTAAAGATGTGCCGCCATTTTCAAAGGCAGCACGGGAACCCCTCTCATATGTGGGGATCAATTCAATCGGGCTGAGACGACGGGGATTTTCCAACGAAAGGATAAATGCCATCCAGGATATCTACCGCCTGATTTACCTGAAGGGATACAATGTTTCGCAGGCTACGGCAATTATCGAAGCAGATGTTCCGGCAACCAGCGATCGGGATGAAATCCTGTCGTTTATCAACAGGTCCACACGCGGATTAATGAAAGGCTATTCGAGGCTTGATAAGAATAGAAGTTAACCGTTTTAGATTTTAACCTAATTTTGTACAAAATATTAATCACTATAACAATCAGATAATTATATGGCATCCACTTCAGATTTCAGAAACGGACTGGTGATAAATTTCAATAACGAATTGTACACCATTGTTGAATTTCAACATGTAAAACCAGGAAAGGGAGCGGCATTTGTTCGTACAAAACTTAAGAATATAAAAACCGGGAAAGTATTACCAAACACTTTCTCGGCAGGTGTAAAAATCGATGTTCAGCGTGTTGAGCGACGTGCTTACCAGTTTTTGTACAAAGACGGAACGCAATACCATTTTATGAACAGCCAGACCTTTGACCAGACATTTATTGATGAAGAGCTGATCAACGCACCTCAATACCTGAAAGATGGACAGGAAGTGGAAATATTGTTCCATGCTGAAACAGAATCGGTATTATCCTGCGAACTTCCTGTTGCAGTTGTTTTGCAGATCACCTATACCGAACCGGGTGAAAAAGGAAACACCGCCACCAATACACTTAAAGAGGCTACAGTAGAAACAGGGGCAACCGTTAAAGTTCCGCTGTTTATCGAAACTGGTGAGATAATCAAGGTTGATACCAGGACCGGCGAATATTCAGAAAGGGTAAAAAGCTAAAAACAAGCCTTCCGAATTTTATAGCCTTCTCTAATCTTAACCAACAAGAAATAATATGAAACTGGAGCGAGCCCATTCACTCTCAGAAATTGCTACATTCCTCCATTGTAAATATGACGGCGATGCATCGCAAGAAATTCTTGGCATCAACGAAATACATATGGTTGAGCCAGGTGATCTAACCTTTGTTGACCATCCGAAATATTACAATAAGGCTCTTCAATCCAATGCCACAACCATCATCATCAACAAAGATGTAGGTTGTCCGGATGGAAAAGGGCTGCTGATTTCCACCGACCCTTTTGCCGACTATGTTAAACTGGTAAAAAAATTCAGAAGCTTTGAACCATCTAATTCACAAATCAGCCCATCGGCAGAAATTGGTGAGGGTACAGTAATCCAACCCAATGCTTTTGTTGGGAATCATGTGAAAATCGGGAAAAATTGTATCATTCATTCCAATGTAAGTATTTACGACCACGTGGTAATCGGGGATGATGTGATCGTACATTCGAACACGGTTCTGGGTGCCGACGCCTATTATTTCCAGCGTAAACCCGACGGGTACCGCAAGATGGAATCCTGTGGCCGTGTGGTAATTCATGATAAGGTTGAAATCGGCGCCTTGTGCTCCATCGACCGCGGCGTGTCAGGCGACACCATAATTGACGTGGGCACTAAACTCGATAACCATTGCCAGGTTGGGCACGATACTTACATTGGCAAACATTGCCTGATTGGATCACATGCTGCCATTGCCGGCGTTACCCGTATTGAGGATGATGTGATCCTATGGGGCCGGGTTGCCATAAACAAAGACATTGTTATTGGTAAAGGCGCCATCGTACTCGCCACTTCTGCCGTTGACAAATCCCTTGAAGGAAATGGCAAGGTTTATTTCGGGGCACCCGTTGATGAAGTCCGAAAAAAATGGCGTGAACTGGCTGCCCTCAGGCAGCTTCCGGATTTATTGAAGAAACTGTAACTTTCCTTCTCGGCCTTTACATCGCCAATGCTTTCTTGGGGAATTGACCCGATGGGTAAGAAATGTACCATCGGGGATGTGAACTCTCAGTAAGTCTCCTTTTTTGTTTTCGTATGGTAGATATCCAATGCTACGATGATAGCGAAGAAGCCCCAGACCGGGACAGAAGCCTTATCGGTGTCGAGGAAGTTATTAAGCAATCCGTGAATAAAATAGGTGACAATCCCAAGCATCACGGATAGCGT
>JABMQA010000481.1 GCA_013203545.1 Bacteroidota bacterium | reverse complement strand
TTTTTTTATTTCTCGCAATGGCGCAAAGCCGCTAAGTTATTTCCCCGCTCCTCCTTGGTAGATTTTTTATTTTCGTCAAATCACGCGAATGCTAAATTTTTCTTTGCGTCTCCGCGTCTTTGCGAGATTTTTTCTGTCATCAGGCCAATTAGTTCTTCTTTGCATCTATGCGCCTCTGCGTCTCTGCAGTGATTTTTTATCCACAAATGCTGTCCTTTTTTTTATTTTCAAATAACTTTCCCTTTGGTAAATTATTAATTACCATCAATAAAAGAATCAAACTCAAACATTTTCTTCCAAACAAATCAATTACCACCAGGAACCAAATTCTGATGCAGTAATGAAATATATCCCAATATTACATAAAATATCACAGATACCAGCAATGGCATGATCCTGAATTTTTTATAACTTTTAAAAAGCGCATTGACAATTTTTATCAAATAACGCAAAATAAATAACACATACAAAAGTAGGACAACTCCCTGTAGTGAGAATATCGGGTTGCTGTTTCCACCTGATAAATTTACATCACCAACTATTTGGTCAGCAACAAAATAAATGGCTAAAAAAAGAACCGGCGCTACAATAAAATAAACCATAATATGGTTGATGAGCCGGCCATGGTATGCGACAAACTTCTCAAACATTGTGGCATTGCCCTTTAAAATCAGGAGTGTAAACCACAAAAAGAACCCGATAAAGAAGTTAAGCACATAGGCATTAACCACCATAACTGCGAGGTTGGTCCTCGGTAATCGTGTGGATACAAGGCTCAGCGCCGGCGAAATGTCGAATGTGATGTCTTTCAGGGATGTTGACTGTAGCAGGTAGTTGGTAACCATGATAAGCACCCCAAAAACCGGCAACAGGAACAGGATGTAATAGGGAATGAAAGTATATTCCCGGATGTTTTCAACCCGTTTTTTCTGCTCCAGTGCATTTAAAAATGATTCCTGTGAACTACCTGAAAGGCTAACATCTTTTATTACATGCTTTTGTAATATAGCTTCAGTAAACCTGCCGTATAAAATTTCATCCTTAACAATTTGTCCCTTCTTAATTACGACGGATTCAGGATCGACAGAAGTTTCAATAAAGGTTTCTCCAATCCCGTTTTCCTGAAAGTATTCCGATAGTGAAAGCGAAAAATTGTAAACCACCGTTGCTTCGTTTGTCGAGGGTTCGTCAAATATCACCTTTACTGTCTGCACCTCAATTTTAATGTGGTCTTTAAATACCTTCAGGATAAAGTCATTATAATTCAGCCCGGCAAATGCCCTGTGGTGGAACCGTTTTATAAAGGCTTCTTTTTCGATGATGTGTGCCCTGTTGTTGTATAATTCAGGATTGTTCACATAAAATACTCCGATATCATGCAGTGTATCCAACGACAGCATCGAACTGGCCTTGAAGGTACGTGCGGGGATGAACCGGTAAAACAGATCAAGCAAAATGTTCTCATTGATCAATTTGAATAGGTTTGCCCTGAGTTGTGAGATATCTCCGGGACTATCATGAACAATGCTTTCGATAGCGTCGAGCACCGGCTTGACCATGGTTTTGTAGGCAATATTGTCGTTTCTGGCAATTCGCAACAGGGATAGTTCAAATTTAAAAACATATAACTGAACTGTTTTGAAATCGAGGTCTATCCATATTTCATCCAGTTTTTTAAAAAACTCCCTTACCTTATTTGCAAAGTTTCCTTTTTCGAAAAAATTGATGTTAATATCTCCAAATTCTATTGGGTATTCGGGTTGTAAAACAATCAGCAGGGCTGACCTGAATATTTCCCTTTCAAATTTCTGATAGAAAAGTAAAAACCCCCGGATGAAATCAATGTCATATTCCTGGCTGCATAGCCTGGCCATCACATTTGCCACAATGTAAAAATCCTCTTCCCGGCTGAAAAGAAAATCAACAAAATCCTTTTCGGTCCTAACAAAATCAACAAGGTCATCAACAAGGATGTGTTTCAGATAGCCACGTTTTTCCTGTTGCATATTCTCGTTTTCCAGCATGCCGGGACGCTCCTTAAAATAGGCGAATATTTCCGTAAGCGAATCATAGCTATGGTTGTCAAAATCCAGAAACTTCCTACCGGGATCAAATTCGTGAAACAGATCTATGAGATGGTGATGCTTAAGTTCAATAAAAAGTGAAGCTTTATAATCCAAAAAATCTTTCTGTACAGAAACCCCTATAATCCGGGTTATTCTTTCTAAGATCCCATCGATCAGATTTTTTACCGACTCCTGGGCTTTTATACGAACCTGTTGTAGCGCAAACTCAAATTGAAAGAAGAACAGGCGAATGGCGGAGAGGTCACTGATTTTCCACAGTTCATCCAGCCGCTTAAAAAACATTTCTGTGTTTTCTACAATTTCCTTTGAATTGTTGAATTGAAATGTCGTTGCACCCACATCAAAAGTCCGGGCAGGTGAAAAATAGAACAGGATGGCCTCCCTGACGTAATCGATGCCGAAGTAGTTTTTATAATGAGTGATCATACCGTCGAAGAGGGTTTTATTGGACTCGCCCTGAAGATGATGGATCCATCTCAAAAGCGTAAGGAAACCTTCTTTGTCTTCAATCAAGGCTTCATAAAAGGAATTGCCCTGCCCAATATAATCAGCGAGGTCCTTTCCGGTGTATAGCAACGATTCACCAATTTTAAGATAATTCCTGTTTTCGGTGGCGCGGTAATTAATACGCACACTTGCTCCGGAAATCCAATTGCTTACTTCATTTTCACCCCACCGGCTGTTGTAATCCTGAAGGGTTAATCCTTCGATCAATTGGTTTAATTTCTCATATTTCTTATCGAAATCGATGATCCTTACCCCTTTGGTACGCCGTTCAAAGATTTTTCGCAGGTTCTTTCTGGTAACCTGATCGGGGTACAACAAATGTAGGATGATCATCCCAAAACTGTAATAATCATTTTTTTCGGATACGATTCCAAAAGCCTGCTCCGGTGCAAGATAAAATTCTGTGCCTTTGGTAATTGTTGTATGGCTTAATTCCTTTTCGGACGTTTTTTCGAAGGATTTGGCCGAACCAAAGTCACCAATTACAATCCGGGTTTGCTCCTGATCAAAATAAAAAACATTTTGAGGTTTAAGATCACAATGGTAAATTTTTTCGAGGTGGAGCGACCGGATGGCGCTGTAAACACCCGGAATTATCACCCGCTCGATAAATTCGTCTGTATATTTTGTACTAAAGCCCTCAACTGACAGCAAATCACCGCCGGCAGCGTAATCGGTAATTTCGAAGCAATATCTTCCCTGATATTTGTTGGGGCCGGTACCAAAGTCAAACAGGTTTAGGATTTCATTTCCACTGATTTCACGAATTCGCTGCAATGTGTCGGGGCTGGGTTCAAGATGGGCATCATTAAATTCATAATAGAGTTTGAGTGCAAAGATTTTATCATGCTGGTTTTTAACCTTGTAAATTACTGCCTCACCAGTCTTCCCTTCATCGCTTATGATGTTGAGGATATGGTATTTTATACTGTTTAACTCGATGATATCATCTTTGCCAAGGTTATGGGAAATGGTTTTCCGCATGGAATTAGGCGTAGCCTGATATCGTTCGGTTTCTTCGGGGCCAAATCCCTTTTCCGTGAGGCCAACGGGTATGGTAGTATCCTCCGGAAGTTCGCCGGGAGACTGGTAGGTAATGGTTTCGTCGGGTAATGGAACAAATGCTTCTGCCAACATTTGTTCACTATCGGCATAAGGCTTAGTTTTATGGAAATCATCAAACAAACCTTCCATTTCAGGTAGCAGTTAGATTATTAGTTGTTTATTTTTGCCTCTATCAACACACAAGTAATGTTATCGGGTGATCCGATTTGCAACGCTTTATAAAGTAAAAATTCGGATTTCTCCTTTAATGATTTTGAATTCGAAAGTACTTTGTTAAGCCGGTCGATCGAAAAAACCTTGAAAATCCCATCGGTTGCAACAAGGAAAATATCACCATCCACAATTTCATCAACAGCGTAAATTGTTTTTGGATTTAAAACACTTTCGAAGCCGCCAAAATAGTTACTGATGGGAATATTGTAATCCCCACCCGGCATTACCTGATCATTGAATAGTTTTGCTAATTCCCTTTTGCGGTGTAGCATGACTACCGAATCGCCGACATTTACCACACAATAACTTAAATTGTAAATGGCAATCCCGGCAAGGGTAGTGGCAAGGCCTTCATACGCTTTATGCTGCTGTCCGAATTGAATTAACTCGTTATTAATATTATGCAGGACGCCATGTATTTGTTCTTTACCAGGAAGCATATTGTGCGGTAGTTTACCCATCAATCGCTCAAGGGTAAACTGCGCCGCCTGGTCACCACCCGGGCTGCCACCAACGCCATCAGCCACAAAACACCGGGTTGATTTGGTAACCGTGAGCGATGCTTTGTTGTGCTTTAACACGTCGTCGTGGATCAGTACCGCGTCCTCATTGGTTTTTCGATGTGTGCCCTTATGTGTAAATGCTTCAATTGTAAATTCCAAAACGGGTGTTGTTATAGGATTTAATTCTTTACAAGTTTCATTGTTTTACTGTGCAAACCATCGGTAACAACTAAAAAGTATAAACCAGGCATAACTTCCAAACCTTTGATTCCGGTGCCGTTCCATGTCAGGTTAATTTTATTCGCATCAATCGAAAAGGCCCCGAAATCATGCATCAGCCTTCCACCGGCGCTAAAAATCCGGATATTGGCATTTACACGCTGTGTAGATGAAATTGTGATATTCGTTTCCCATACAAACGGGTTGGGATTGCATTCGATATCCATCTTGAGTTGTGAATGTTCAGGTTGTTCGATAATTGTAGATGCATTCAATCCGCCTGAATAGCAGACGACCTTTCCGTTGCGGCCACCGGCCACCATTTCCATGGATCCATCACCGTTAATGTCGGGAATGGCTGAAATAGCATCTACGGCTTCCCCGTAATTTATTGATTTGAGATCCTCTCCGGTTACGCCATCAATAAAATAAACATAATTGGATGAAAACAGGGTTCCAACCAACACGTCGTTAATGCCATCACCGTTGATATCATCTATCCTGTCAACATTCCAGGCTTTGTCCATCAGTGAGGTCAGCCATATGTTGCTGCCGTCAAAACCACTAACAACGATACAGTTCGAACTGCTGGAACCGAAAAGGATATCGGCATATCCGTCACTATTAACATCATCGAGACGCTCGAGACGTAAAATAAGCGGTGAGCCGCCAATGGATCCACTAAACAGGTCATCGCCGTTCACGGCGTCATAGGCATAAAAGTGTCCCTGAAAGTCACCTGCTGCGACATCCTTGACTCCATCCCCATTAATATCATCAAGTTGTACAAGTCCCCAAACCGATGATCCTGTAACGGTTTCTGACCAGAAAGCCGATCCGCTGGCACCATTGATGCAAACAACAAGACCCTCGGTTTCATTTTCGTTTGATGCGCCTGTGAAAACATCGGGCACATCGTCACCATTAACATCTTCGATGGCCATTACTGAAAATCCGGGGCCACCCAGGTAATAATTCCAGAGCAATGCTCCGTCGGTACCATCCAGGCAGAAAGTCCGTTTGGGCCCGGTATCTCCTGAATCATC
>JABMQA010000480.1 GCA_013203545.1 Bacteroidota bacterium | reverse complement strand
GTGAAGATCCGCGTCAAAAAAACATTGAAACCAATCCGTAAGATTTGACAGACGCAGATTTTCGCTGAAAGGCGCTGATTAAATCATAATAAATTTGCGTAGATCCGCGTCAAAAAAAACATTGAAACAAATCCGTAAGATTTGACAGACGCAGATTTTCGCTGAAAGGCGCGGACTAAATCATAATAAACCTGCGTAGATCCGTGTCAAAAACATCATTGATACCTAACCGTAAGATTTGGCAGACGCAGATTTTCGCTGAAAAGCGCGGATCATCATAATAAATCTGCGTAGATCAGCGTCAAAAAAAACCTGCCATAACAAATCATCCCCCCCCTATTGAATTACCAACCTTTTCACACAATTGTACCTAGTGTTTTCAAGCTTCAGGATATAAACACCCGGCGCTAATCCACTTACATTTATGCCTGTTTGCGTACCTGTTAACGCTTCTTTTTTAACCGATAATCCCTCCGTATTGAAAAACTCAACGCTTACCTTGCCGGAAACAGTTCCGAAAAGCGGAAAATCAATGGTAACTACATTTCTGGCAGGGTTCGGGAAAACATGGATCAACCCGGAAATATCGTGGATAGCAATGCTGTTTGAGATGGTGGTGAGCTTTATGATTTTCGAGGCGCCATAGGTTACATACAGCCCGTCATATTGGGGCATTTGTTTGTCGAAAACCGGAATTACCGTTTCTTCGTGTCCGTTGTAAGTGTTGTGAGTCCTGAATTGAATCAGTTCATTTTCGATCGCTCCGTCTTTTTGATCTGTCAATTGGTCATCACCATAAACCGTAAGCAGGGCGTTGTGACCATCAGCCATAATGGATGCATAACCAATACAGTTTCCTTCTGTGTCGAACGCCCCCAGGTAATCAGCTTCCTGGATTTCTGATAATGCTGCTGCATCAATGGCAAAAAGATGTACTTCAGATGTTCTGGCGACAGTCCACGGGCCATCCTGTGAAATAAACTGTATGTTTTCGGATTGATCGACAGGATCACAGATTACAGGTGGAAAGTTTGCTGTGACGTTGTTTTTCATATATGCATAATATCCAAATCCGGGAGTAAGCTCTGTAAGCGATAATATACCTCCGTCAGGCCAGTAAATTTGGTTGGTTTGAATGCTGTAGATAAAGAAGATATCACTCACCGGATTCTCAAAAACCTGGTCGATGGGCGTTTGGATATTGGTTAGAACGGGCAAATAGAAAAGGTTACCTGGCAACAGATCCAGTGAAGAATTTGCAACCGGATCACCACGAATAATCCATTCACCGTTTTGTTCGGATTTGATTTTGTATCCATTTTGTGAATTCCAATTCCCAATGGTATTCACTCCGGCGACAGGCCAGAAAATATTGGCGGAATTATTAACTGCAATTACTAAATTGTTTTCTGGTGTGATATCCTGTGCAACCATTCCCATATCAGGATAGACCGGTTCAAGGTAAGATGAAACCACCGACCATCCTGCAAACATTGGTATCTTTTGCAGGGAACCCAGCACTTCTATCTCATAAATTTCAGATTGACAGCCTGCCATATCGGTTGCCCTTGCCCTGATGGTATTGTTGCAGGAATGCAGAATCACCTCCAAAGACCAGCTGGTTGTTCCGCTGGCAAGCAGCCAGGGGCCATTGTTTGTACTAACTTCTACAAAAGCAATCGTACCTTCAGGATCCGATGCGATCCCTTCCACAATAGGATTGAAATAAATTACCTCATTGTTCAATGGGAAAGTGATTTCAACGACAGGTGGTTCTGACAGGTATAACATGATACAATCATCATCAGACAAAACACACGGGGCACAAGCTTCTGCAAAAAGGCACAACTCAACAGTTCCATTCAGGTAATCATCCGGTCCGGGCAAATAAGTTGCGCCAAGCATTGCATTGTCATCAAAACTACCGTCACCGGATGTTTCCCAATAATGACCGCAATCATTCTCAACCTGCCCGGACAATGTGATATTTCCCACGCCACAAATAGTGGCATCACCTCCGGCATTTGCAAGCGGTGGAATCATGCAATCACCTATGGTCAATGTCATTTCATCCGATGCTTCGCAATATTCGTTTGATGCGGTTAATGCCAGGATCACCCAGCCGCCGGCTTCATCTTCTGTGCTGGGAGTATAGGTAGGATTAAGTATGGCCGGATCGTCGAAGGATCCGGTACCGGACGTTGACCATTGTAATGTGGCGTAACCTGAAGCTGCAACTTCAGTGAAAGTGAATAGTTCATTCAGGGAAATGTTGGTGTCATGAGGCATCACTGTCACATCGGGCAAAGCCTCAACCATTATATTGAAGTTGCAAAAAATTTCGCAGCTATTTTCTGAATAGGTATATGTAATTTCATGTGTTCCATCTCCGGCAGACTCAGGATTAAAAATGTTGTTGGTAACGCCTGAACCGGTGAAAACACCGCCTTCGGGTGTTGCACCGGAAAGTATCCACGGATTTTCATCGATACAAACGGTAAAATCATCAGGGCAATCAATTTCCGGAAGTGGAGTAATCGTTAGCATCAGACAATCGAAGGCATTTTCGCAGGGCGCTTCGGCAAATGCCGTCAGGCACAAGGTTGCCGATCCGTTTTCGATGTCATTTGGTCCCGGGATATAAACTGTTTCCAAACTGGTTGGATCGGTAAATGTTCCATCACCACTGGTTGACCATTCAATTGAAACATAATTGGTAGCTGCACCCATAAGAGGCAAGGCACCGTCTTCACAAATCGTGGCATTTTCACCAGCTTCAACTGTTGCCTGGCAGGATACGATGGTTAGGGTCATCTGATCTGTAGAATCACCACATAAATTGCCCGTTGCCGTAAGCTCAAGAGTCACATTTCCAATGGCAATATCATTGGGGCCTGGTGTGTATATTGGATGGAGGATATTTGGATTATTGAATATTCCATCTCCGTTTGTGGCCCACGTCAAAATATCGTAGTTGCCGGCATCAGAATTACTCAGTAGAACTGAATCACCTGTTGAAATGGTTAATGGCGGGCCGGCATCGGCGAATGGCAGCGGAATAACAACAATTTCAAAGTTGCAGAAATCCACACATCCGAATTCGTTGGTAACTGTAAGCGTGAAACCATAAGTTTCGGCTGTTACGGGATCAAAGCCTGTAACAGGATTACCGGCTGCATTGGTGTAAACCCCTCCTACAACTGCAGGAAATCCGATGACCGGGCTGCCTTCGCAAACTGCATCATAAATTGGGCAATCGGATATTGGCACTGTATTAACCATGATCTCAAAACCACAGGATGCAGAACATTCAAATTCATTGGTGACAGTAAGTGTAAAAACATAATTTCCAGCCACCACAGGGTCGAATGATGTGACCACATTTCCATTTTCATCTGTGTAAACCCCGCCTTCAACGATGGGGAATTCAATTACTGCACTACCTTCGCAAACCGCATCAAACCCCGGGCAATCGGCTACGGGAAGTGGGTTTACAATGATCTCAAAATCACATGATGCCGAACATTCAAACTCATTGGTAACTGTAAGTGTAAACACATAAGAACCTGCCGTAACAGGATCAAAT
>JABMQA010000479.1 GCA_013203545.1 Bacteroidota bacterium | reverse complement strand
GAACTACAATATCATTACAAGGATCATCTGCGTTAACAACCAAATTGACATTCATGGAGCCAGTCTGGGTTGGACAAAATTCTACAACGACTGGATATTCACCTCCAGGCTCAATTTCAAAAAATCCCCCACCAGATACAAGGTTAAACTGATTATAATTTGGTCCATTCAGATTGATGAAGCCTGAGGCTGGTTCACTTCCGTTGTTGGAGAGTATAAAAATGACCTGGTCAGAGCATTCAGTTAGTAATACATCACCAAAGTCATAGTTCTCAGGACTAACAGTTAGTTCACAGCTTATAGCACCCTCCTGATTAATGGTATGGATTTCAGAAATATCCCCATTACTTACAGTAATATCACAACTTCTTGAATTTATAGATGTATTCTCTGAATAAGTTACAGTAAATGATCCATTGTTATTCCCACTCATTGGGGTACATGTTACCCAATCACAGCTTTCACTTATAGTCCAGGTGACATTAGAACTTAAATCAACCGTGTAGTTCCCTGGACTTGAAGAAACATTCTCATTCGTGGGATCTAATGTTAGATAGGAAACAAGTGCATTAAAAATCATAGGATTCATTGCATTACCTACAATCATATCTGGTACAAAAGGAACTGTTTCAACCAAATCGAAAACTTGATTGGTTCCGGGATCATAATATTTGAAGCTGAGTGTTTCTCCGTTTGCAATATTACTGTAGCATAACAAAACAAAAACGTAATGTCCTCCAGGTGGGAAAAAGGTTGCATCGGCAACCCCTCTGCATTCACTGCCAACAAAAGTTGCCATTGTTCCTGTTTCAACAGCAACTGAATTCATAAAAACTTTTCCAACAACTTCTCCATTAAATGCAAAGTTCGCAGGATCGACTGTCCAATTGGGATTTTGTCCAAATGCAAATTGCATTGAAACTATAATTGATATTATTAAATATATCTTTTTCATGTTTTTCTGTATTTTTTGATAGTTATTTTTCTGTATTTGAAACTGTAATACAATTGATCACTATTTGATATGAAGAATTTTTTTCACAATGAAACCTGAGTTTGACCGCATTGCAATGTAATAGGTGCCGGAGGTTAGGGATTTAGTTTCCCAGTTGAGAGAATAGGATCCTGATGCGAACCATTTATCTGTGATGACTTCTACTTCCATTCCGTATAGGTTGAACACTGAAATTTTCAATTCCGAATTAACCGGAAGGCTAATGTTTATTTGAGTGCTATAACTGAAAGGGTTTGGAGAGACATCAATTGAATAAATATCAGATAGGAAATCTTCAATATCGACCAAAGATCCCAAATGAAGATTAAAAGGTTCAAATGCAGAGGCATGGATCATATCGGGAGCAAACCCTATAGATTCGATACAGTCATGAATTTCATTACTGCTAGAATTGAAGTATTTAAACGTGATCGTTTCACCTTCGAAAGCATTACTGTAAATCATTATTGGGAAAATGAATTTGTTGTCAGGCGCAAAATACCTAGCTTCGGCAATACCACGACAATCATTTTCAACATATGACAGTAACAAATCATTTTCTGCTACAATAATTTGATTGTCAAAATAGACATTTGCAGTTAAAGTTCCATTGAACTCATATTCACTTGGATTGATTTCTACTCCTGTTTCATTATTAAAAATGGGCAACTCAGTTTTTATAACCGGTTTTGATCCATCACAACTTTCAGGATAGGTTAAAACATCGGCATTTAGTAGTTTAATTTTATAACCACCAACAGGTTCTAATGTCGATAGTAGTCCAAACCAACCACCTAAATCATAATAAGTCGCAGAGCCATAATTATTTTTTATATAGTCTCCTTGAGTTAATGTGAGCGAACTGAGAGCTTCTGTGATTTCACAAGAT
Organism: Bacteroidota bacterium; assembly: GCA_013203545.1. Taxonomy (GTDB): domain Bacteria; phylum Bacteroidota; class Bacteroidia; order Bacteroidales; family 4484-276; genus JABMQA01. The sequence continues at coordinate 410 of JABMQA010000479.1, read as the reverse complement.
TCTTGAGGTAAATATCCAATCCAAGTCCAACCAGGAAAAAGATTAATAGGAGTATTGGCAACATCAACCGGAATTCCATTAAATTCAAGTGTGCCACCAACTCCTAACTTGATATGATACATCTGTTTTGGATCGATTGTAGTTAGCTGTCCAAACCAGCCACCTAAATCATAATAAGTTGCAGAGCCATAATTATTTTTTATATAGTCACCTTCTACAATTGTAAGCGAATTTAGAACACTACTTAATGACATATCTTCACCTATAACATTTATTGAAAAGTAGGTATTCCCCTGAGGGAAAACTTTTGAAATGGTAATTGGCCCACCGCAATTAAATTCGATGGGAATCATGGCTGACCCTGTTATCATATCAGCTACAAATTCGACTGATTCATTCAGATCACATAT
>JABMQA010000478.1 GCA_013203545.1 Bacteroidota bacterium | reverse complement strand
TGATGTGGATGAGCTCAATAAAAAAATAGAAGAAATTGTTGCTGAAGAGATGTCACAGGCAAGTGAGAACAATGGTAGCGGCAGAGAAAACCCTAACCATTCAACACCTGAAGAAGACATCATTTCAAAGAGCTTTGCCTCGAACAAAGGCAGGTTACCCTGGCCATCGAAGTCAGGTGTGATTTCTTCTGGCTATGGTGAACACAAACATCCCGACCTGAAATGGGTTAGGGTGAGAAACAATGGCATCAACATCGTCACGCCCAGGGGGTCGAAGGCAAGGGCTGTTTTTGGGGGTGCGGTTACCAGGGTGCTTTCTGTTCCAAATTTTAACAATGTGGTAATTATAAGGCACGGGGAGTATTTAAGCGTTTACTCAAACCTTGATGTTGTATATGTAAAAACAGGGGATAACATTGATATCAAATCCGAAATCGGTACCATTCATACCAACGGTACCCTGGAGAGCTACGAATTACATTTCGAAATATGGAAAGGTAAAACGCTGCTGAACCCGGAAGAATGGCTTGCCATCCCAAAACCGGACGGGATGACACAAACCGATGCGCCATGATGATGTTCTGTCCTTCACATTTTTAATTCACAAATTTAACTTTGTCAATGAGCGATTTCAAAAAAATTACAAAATTCATCGTCGATTTCAGAAATGCCCGCAACTGGGGGCAATTTCACAATCCAAAGGACCTGGCCATAGCTTTATCCATCGAAGCCGCTGAGTTAAATGAACTCTTTTTATGGAAAAATCAGGGTCAGTTGCCATCGGTAAACCGGGAACGCGTTTCGGAAGAACTGGCCGATATTTTGGTTTATGCCCTGTTCATTGCCGAAAGATATGATTTTGATATTGAAGATATCATCATGAGCAAGATGAAGAAAAATGCCGAAAAATATACGGTTGAAAAATCGAAAAACCTTGCAACGAAGTATACGGAGTTGTAGGTTTTGGTTGACCTTCCCGTGAATGGGTGGTCATATTTTTACGATGGAATTGAACAAAAAGAGTAAAAACATTACCTTTATCGACAATATATAAAAAGCAAAATCAGAGTGGTGGTTAATGATTATTTATCAGGGAATGACTGAATGTGATAATTATTTTCTGCGATTAATAGAAAGAAATGAACGACCAATACAATGAAGCCATCAAAAACCTGAAAACGAGCCTTTGATTTCTGAAACGGAAAATCATCGGCTTGTTTTTTTTTGTAACCTTTTGTATTTTTACAGGTATACAAAATAAACTTTCGAATCATGATCCGAAATTATCTCAAGATTGCCCTCAGGAATATCCTGAGGCAAAAAGTCTATTCCATCATCAACCTTGTTGGTCTTACCATCGGAATTGCTGCTTTTCTTATTATTACCCTTTACATCCAGCACGAGATTGGATACGATGCGCACATCGTTGATTCCGACAGGATGTATCGTTGCGTCGAGCTTCAAAAAAGTGAAGGCGTGGGCGAGCAGCATGTGGCTGTAACCATGGCGCCGTTAAAGGAAGCCATCGTAAGGGATTTTCCTGAAGTGGAGAAGGCAACGCGGCTGATGCATTGGGGAAGGATGCCTATTGTTTATGACGGTCAGCAATACAACCAGGACCTGATCGTGTTTACCGATCCCGAGACCATTGAATTTTTTGGAATCAAGTTTTTAAAAGGAGATACCGCAACCGCCATGAAGGATCCGCATTCAATCATTATGTCAGAAAAGAACGCGGTAAAGTATTTCGGCTCTGTGGATGAAGCCATGGATAAAGTAATATCACTGTATAATTATGGCAACTTCAAGGTAAGCGGTGTAATAGAGGATCAACCGGAGAACAGTCATTTCCGGATGGAGATGCTGGTGCCTTTTCAGTTTATGCTTGAACAATATAAGTGGCTGGACGGCTGGGGCAGCAATGCCATGACAACCTACATACGGTTGAGTGAAAATGCAGACATTCCGAAACTCGAAGCGAAATTCCATGACTGGCTGGTGGGGCTTGTCGATCCTGATGACCCTGATAAAATGTTTGACCTCTATCTCCAGGCCGTCCCCGATATCCACCTGAAATCGAATTACATTAAATTCCAAACCAACTTCAATCCCGGAAACATAACCATGGTGTATGTTTTCACCATCATTGCCCTGCTTATAATTATAGTGGCATCTATCAATTATATCAACATGGCCATTGCACGTTCGTTCAAGCGGGCCAGGGAGGTTGGCATGAGAAAAGTGCTGGGGGCCACCCGTAGCAGCTTAATGTACCAGTTTATTGGTGAATCATTCATTCTCACGTTTTTCGCCATCATATTGTCGGTAATGCTGGTACAGATCCTTTTACCTGTTTTCAATCAAATTCTGGGGATCAACCTTTCCATCAGTTTTATCAGCAATCCATTATTCAACATTGGCCTTATTGTCATCCTCATTGTCGTTAGCCTTGTTTCCGGAAGCTATCCATCGTTTTACCTGAGTCGTTTCAAACCCATCTCTACCTTAAAAGGCAGTCTGGATAAAAAATCAGGCGGCACCGGCAACCTCAGTAAAGTGCTGGTGGTGGTACAGTTTATCATTGCCATCGGGTTAATATTTAGTGTAATGGTAACCTGGTCACAATATCAGTATGCTTTGAATAAGGATTTGGGATATAACATTAAGGATGTGATTGAGGTAAGGTTGTACAATCGCAATTCGCGTCAGGAAGTGCAGGCATTTAAAAATGAATTATCAAAGAACCCCAACATTATGCAAATGTCGCAGACAGCAGATATAAACGGTGTGAGTGGTTCACAAAACACCCTGTATGTAGATGATTCTGCTAAAACAAAGATCACCTGCCGCATTGGCCTGGTCGATCCCGAATATTTCGATATGATGGAGATTCCCATTATCCAGGGACGTAGTTTCAGCGATGATTTTTCGACTGATACCGTTTCTGCCGTCATATTAAATGAGGCTGCCCTGGAGTACCTGAAATGGGACAACCCCCTCGATATGTCGTTCAAACCATTCTGGACCGATACCATTTACAAGAAACGTGTAATAGGCGTTATAAGCGACTATCATTACTATTCACTGCATTCCAAAATTGAACCGGCGGCATATATCTACTCCATGGATATCGCCCAGACTCTGGCGGTAAAAATTAACCCGGTTAATAGGAAGGAGACCATCAAATTCATTGAGGAAAAGTGGACGGAACTATTTCAGGGTGCGCCCTTCGAATACAGCTATGCTACTGAGATTCTAAAAGAGAATTACGAGGATGAAGCCAACTCAATGAACCTTTTCTTTTACTTTGCCATCCTATCGATCATCATTTCAGCGCTGGGACTCTACGGTCTAACCTCATTCCTGATCGAGCAACGAAAAAAAGAGATTGGTATCCGCAAGACCTTTGGCGCCTCCGTATCTCAGATCACCCTTAAGCTGATATCCGGATTTGTTGTTCTGGTAGTTATTGCCGGTGTTATTGCCTCTGCTGTTTCGTGGTATTTTATGGATAAGGCGCTCGACAATTTCGTTTACCGTATAAGCATCGAATGGTATTACTTTGTGATTGCCATCCTGGTGGCGGTTTTCATAGCATTGGTTACCATCATCTATCATGCAACCCGCTCGGCGCTGGCCAACCCGGTGGATGCGCTGCGGTATGAGTAAATATAATGTATTTGGGGTTGGTGTGTGGTTGATTTGAGATTGCAGATTAATGATTTAAGAAATACGGGAAAGGGATGTCATCCCTTATAGCTATAGTTGAGATTCGGCTTTTGGGAACAATAGTAACTTTAAAAATAATTAAACCCTCTGTATCGAGCGATGGAACCCCTGTTTGTAAGCATTTCAGAACCAAAGAACTTGATAATAAATGAGATCAAAATAATACCAATTGTTTTTAGATTCAGGATGTCTTGTCTGGAAGGTTTTTATTCTGACAGCTTCTCAAATAATTCAAGCAACTCCTCCTTTTTCCTGCTGGCAACAGGAAGTTTGTGTTCGTTGGTGAGGACAATATTGCCACCGTCCTGCTTTTCGAATCGTTTGATATGCCTCAGGTTGATGAGGTAGGATTTATGAACCCTGTAAAATCCGGCACCCTGCAGTAATTCATCGTACTCTTTAAGGAGTTTTGAAATCAGGATTTTATTCTTATCCTTTGTATATATTCTGGTGTAGCAGCCATCGGATTCACAGAAAACAATGTCCTGAATGTCCATTAGATGGATGTTTTCCTGTGTTTTGAGGATGATTTTTTTCCGGTGAGGCTCGTTGGATTTAAAATTGTCTTCGAGTGCCTGCAGGCGGGTATTGTAATCACTTTGCCGGACCTCTGCCGCACGGCGCACAGCTTCAGCCAGTTCGTGGGGATTTACAGGTTTTAGCAGAAAATCCACTGCACTGTATTTGAATGCCTGTATGGCGTAATTTTCGTGTGCAGTCACAAAAATCACTTTAAAATCTATTTGATCCAGAGCATGCAAGAGATCGAAGCCGGTGCCATCGGCCATTTTGATATCCAGTAGAATAAGGCCGGGATTGTGTTCTTTAATGGCCTCAAGGCCTGATGCTACACTGGTGGCTTCCCCAACCAATTTCACCTGCGGGCAATATTTTGCCAGGAAACGGCTAAGGGTAACCCGGATGTGCGATTCATCATCAATGATGAGGGTACGTAACATTTTGGAAGCAATATTTTTTCTAAAAATAGACATTTTATATGAATGGTCAATTTCAGTCATCGAAAATTGATTTCTTATGTTATCTATCCCAAACATTCTGCCCTCATCTTATAATAGTTACTTTTTATGGAATGCTAATGAAACATACTAAGTAGAATAATCAGTTTCAAAGTGCTGGGTTCAAAGTTATCCGGTTCTCCGCTCTTTGCTCTCTGTGCTCTGCCTCTGCTATTTCGATTTAATTATTTTCAATGTTACAACATCACTTCCCAGCTGCGCCCGGCAGCAATACATCCCGACAGGCAAACCGCTAAAATCTACAACGAAATTGTTTTGACCAGCGCTGTTTACGGAGATATGCCAGTTTCTGATACGGACACCGGTGGCATTATATATTTCAATAAGAACCAGTCCGGGCAGTTCTATATCAAAACTTAATGTCGCGAAGTCGTTGACGGGGCTTGGTGAAATTGTCATATCGAATGGGATCATATTGTCTTCTTCACTAACCTGCAGATAAAGGCAGACTTCTTGCACCTCACCCATGCTATCGCATCCCTCAGCATTGCTGTGAATTGAAACTGTCCCAGTCGTGTCTGCCAGATACTCGCAAATGCTTTCAACTGCACAATTTGATAATGCGCTGTTATAATAGACATACAAATTTTCAATGGAGCCAGGAGACACATTATTTAAGCCCGACAAACTTTCTAAAGCATAGTTAAAACTGATTTCAAGGGTCCCATTGATTGAGTTGAGGCTATTTAATCCCGATAGGTTTTCGAGGACATCATTGAAAGAAATGGTGAGATCTCCGCCAATGGAATTCAAACTTTCAAGACCTGAAAGATTCAATAGGACATCATTTCTTTCAATGTTCATTTCGCCGCCAATGGTTTCAAGACTATTTAATCCTGATAAACAGGTCAAAGCGATATTACCACCAGACCAATCTCCGATATTAACATCCCCTGCAACGGAAGTAAGGCTTTCAATGCCTTCCAGGGTAATTAAGTTGTTATTATGGTCCAGCCTAAGCGTTCCTCCAATGTAATCAAGATTTTCTAAGCCTTGCAAATTTATTAATGCTTTGTTATCTCTGATTAAAAGATCACCCCAGATGGAATCAAGATTTTCCAATCCTTCAAGACTTGTCAGCACATCATTAAATTCCATAGAAAGCAAGCCAACTGTTCTTAAACTATCAAGGCCATTGAAATTTGTCAGGGCATTATTGCTATTAATCACAAGAATTCCTTCGATGGTTGTCAAATTGTTTAAACCAGTAAAATTCGTCAACGATGGATTATTACTCACACTGCAATCGTCTCCAACGGAAATCAGGCTGCCAAGGCCTTCCAGGTTAACAAGGTTATCGTTGTGGGAGATTAATAACCTTCCACCTATTTCACTCAAATTGTTCAGACCGGAGCAATTTACTAGTGAATTATTTCCACCAATTTCCATATCTCCACCAACTAAGGTCAAATTTTCCAGACCCACAAGGTTGAACAGGGAATTATTTCCTGAAGCCCAACTGCCAATTCTGAGACTACCAGTTATCGTCTCAAGGCTTTCTAATCCCACCAAACTAAGTAGTGCATCATTATCTCTGATGTAAACTCCAATACTACCGTTAATCGATTCAATGTTATTTAATCCATTCAGATTTGTTAGCGAATTGCAATACTGAATGTCAATGTTCCCTTCGATCAAGGTTAAATTCTCCAGGCCTGATAAACTCTCCAGGTTCTCATTTTCATAAAGCTTAAAATTTCCTCCCAGATTTTGGAGATTACTTAGGGCTGATAAGTCAATTAGTCCGGCACAGTTACTAATTAAAAGATCGCCTTCAATAGAAGTTATATTATCTAATCCGGCTAAACTTGTCAGATTGCCCTGAGAATCACCAATTGTTAAGCCTCCATAAATCACATTAAGATTCTCCAAACCAGAAAGGCTTGTTAGTGCGGTCTCAGCCACCACCATATCCCCACCCAAAAAAGTAAGGTTATTTAAACTGCTGATATTGGTTAATGCCGGATTGTTGTAAATAATCAACCAGCCACCAATATGACTTAAGTTTTCAAGGCCATTCAAAGTGGCAAACACCAAATTTCCGCCAACACCTCCTGGCTGTTCCTTACCTATATTTAGGTTATTACCTATGGTTGTTAGATTCTCCAATCCGCCTAGATCAGTTAGCAATCCATTCTTCCAGATGCTTAGAGTCCCACCTATTGATGTGATCACATCCAATCCATCCAGGTTAGTGATATTACTGTAAAAAAATGAAAATCCGGAAATGGATACATCGCCTTCAATTTCGGTACAACCCGGATGATTGGTTTGAAAATTATCAATTTCTTCCTGTGAAGTAAAAGTGATGCCTTCGGGCAGGCAGCTTGACTGGTCATCAACAATAATCTCAAACTCCTGAAAAATCTCTACCAGGCCATCAAAGGCGTTTAAACTAATTTGGTAAATACCTTCTTGATCAGGTATGCCTTGTAGTAAAGCGGATCCATTGCCATAGTTCGTAAAATTAAGCCAATATGGTATCTCTTCAGCTGTAATGGTTATGGTATCGTTCGGATCCGGATCATTAACATAAATATTATAAGTGTACTCAATATTCATTAAACCGGTTGTATCGGGTGAAGAACTGAATATAGGTGGTTGGTTGAATAATTCCCTTGTACTAAATGTTGTGGGTTCCAGTTGCCAGGCATTGCTGTTATCCCTGTAAACACTTGCTTTTAGAATATTCCAGTCAGGAATAAATTGAGTGAACAGATAATTATATGTAACACCAGAGTAATTCTTCATGAGGTTCCAATTCTCCTCAGAACCGATTCCCGTACCATCACCCATATGATTTACCATATTAAGATATCGGGAGCAGTAATTATTTGCATTGTTTCTTTTTATTTGAGCATTTGCAGCATAGAGGTTATCTCCGGGAATAGCATCATCGTAGGTGTTCGTTCTAAAAGTAATAAAGGGTTCTTCAGGGGCAATTTCAGCAATTGTGGCTGTAAGGCTATCACTCTGATCATCATACCGGGCAAGTGTACTGATAATATAACCACCGGCATAACCCTGTGGATTTGAACTCAGCGCATCCTTGACATCTTGTGTATTATTTACACCATCTCCATTGTAATCAGCCGATTCCAAAGCCCTCCTTAAGGTGAAAAGAAAAGGTTCGTATACTGCATTGGAAGATGGACTACAATAGCAATCGCTCATGGTGTTTTGAAAAACTGATATCCCTTGTTGATTAACTCCAATGCCTGAAGGGGTAAACCAACCTGCAGCATCGCCAAGTAACCAGGGTTGCGTGTTTTCTTCGGATGGAAAGTGGATAACCAAAACTGCATTGTTTGCCAATGCTGGTACGTAATCTGGATAGTCATAATGTCTTGAAATCACCGATTTTCCATCCAGATCTGTGTTTTCAGTCGCACTTCCCCAGTTTAGAAATGTTGAACATCCAAATCCTTCTACTTCATCTGAAAATCCTTCCAGGTCAAAAAAGCAATTCAATACCAGCAAATCAACGTAATCTATCATTGTGGTATCAATTCCGGCCAAGGCCATTCCATTAACTATAGCTTTGGCTTCATTTTGAAATATAGTATCAATCTCGAAAACCTCACTATTGGTAACTAGTTCCCTTGCAGATTGATAAAAACTGCCAAAAGCGGGAATTAAAAATCCCTCAATAACATTTTCAATTTTATTTCCAGTTAAATAACCATAAGCATATCCTCGCTCATAGGATGTACCCCAAACTTTTAGTACAAGTATTTTGTTTGTGTCTGCCAGGATTTCACCATTTATTTGAATCGGTTGTGTTTTGACATTTACGATTAAGAGTAAAAAGATTGCTGAAATAAATGTAAGTTTTTTCATGATGATTGGATTTTGTTTGAAGCTTGTTTTTTGAGTAAAACTACAACATCAAAAAGGTGAAAACATACTATATAAACCAACGCCGGGGTTTGTCAAGTTAACGCCGGGGAAAAGTATATAAACGCAGGGAGTAATGAGAGAATGAGAGAATGCATGAATGCGAGAATATGTCAATGACTCGCTCAATTTAAAAAAAAACTTTACGATGAGTGAAACGAGATGCCAGACAGTTGTTGCAAAATAAAACCTTATAGTAAAAAGGAATCACCCAACCGGGATTTCAAACCTGACCCTGGTGCCGGTGGCCTGACCGGAGGAATCTTTCAGGTCTTCGATAGTGAGTGTAATTTTTTCTTTGCGTTTTTTATTCAGGATTTTGATGCGCTCACGCGTAATCACAGTAGCCAACGATCTGTGGCCTGTGTCCTGTTTTTGTTGGATTTGCACTGCTTTTTCACGTCCTACACCGTCATCCTCTACCGCGAAAATGATTTGATCGCCATTTTTGGAAAACCGGACTAATACATGCCCTTTGTCCTGTTTATATTTTATCCCATGTTCAATGGCGTTCTCGATGAAGGGCTGGGCCAGCATGGGTGGTATCTGCATATTTTCCAGATCTAATTGATCATCCACTTCAAGGATATAATCCAGCTTTTCGACATAGCGGACCTTTTGGAGTTCCAGGTAGTTTTTGATGGTATTTATTTCTTTTTCCAGAGGCACATACTCTTCGATGGAACTGTCGAGGATATTTCTTACCAAATTTGAAAAACGGGATAAATATACACTGGCGTTATCGGGATCTTCGGTAACGATGAAATTCTGGATACTTGCCAGGGAGTTATACAGGAAGTGCGGGTTCATCTGCGATCGCAAGAGCTTTTGCTGCAGGCCTGTTTTTTCCTGTTCGGCTTTAAGCCTGTTTTGCCTGAGGAAAAGCAATACAAAAAGCAAGATGATGATAAGGAACCCGCTGATGCCAATAAAGATAAATCGGGTTTGTTGCACAGTGGCCCTGGCCAATTCATTGTCCTTTTCGAGCAGTAATATCTTTTGCTGCTTTCTTTCGGTTTCGTAACGTGTGTCAAATTCCACCACATCGCGTTGCTTTACAAGTAAATCTTGTTTTTTTTTAGCTTCAAGGTAGGCTTCGAGATGGAATGTTGCCCTCTTGTAATCTTCCAGCGCTTTGCAAACTTCTGTGGAGAACTGATGTGCAATCATCACTTGTTTTAATCCCTTCTCCGCAATGAATTCAGGGACATCCTGCAAGGGTGAGTACCACATATCCTGATGAGTTTGTTTATTGCTGCTGATGGATTTACTTTCGATCTCCAGATTGCCTTGAACTATTGCTTTTGAAAAATAGTCCTTTGCTTTATGCCAGTCTTTTTCCTTTATGGCAATTTTACCAAGCTGGATGTATGATAATGCTGAAGCCCCGTAATAATCATTCGTTGTATGAACATCAAGCGCTTTTTGGCAATAATATGCTGCCGAATCCAATTTCCCCATTTCATAATAAGCCTTTCCAAGGTCGTTCAATATTTCATCAAGCGCTTTCAAATTGTACCTTTTCCTGTAGCTATTGGCTAGTTGCGACATGTAAATAGAGCTATCATATTGTTCGGTCTTAAGGTAGCAGACCGCAAGATGCGAAATATTAAGGGCAAAGCTGGCGGTAGGGATCAGGCCTGTTTCACCTTGGTTGGATAAAACCCTGCGGAGGTAAGGGATTGCTGCTCTATACTTTCCTGCCATCATGTAAACCCAGCCCATGCGGATGTCAAACTCAAATTGGATATGCGGGGGATTGGGATTTTGACAAAATTGTTTATATGCCATAAATGCCGTTTCAAGGGCCAGGTCCTTGTTGTTGGAGTAAAGGTAAATCATCACTATCAATTCCACCCTGGGAAGCAGGAACATAGGGTTTGCCCCGGGATCAACTTTTTCCATGGCATCCAATGCATACCGTATGGCCATTGGATAGTTACCCGAATGGTGATAAGCTGTGCCCAGGTAATATGCTGCTTCGCCAATCAGCAATTGATCAGAAAGGGTTTCGGCAATCTCATAAGCCTCCAGGGCAAGCGTCAAACTTCTGTCTTTATCAGATAAACGGTAATGGTAAGAAAGCTGGTTCAGCAAATGAACACGCTTTGCTCCCCTGGATTGGGGAAGCAGGTTTTCGATGCTGTCGATTCGTACCTCGGGAGGCGTATAATAAACCTGGGCTTTAACACATGAAAACTGTAGAAGTAAAATAATAGCTATTGAAATGATACGAAACACTAACATATTAGGTCTGTATTGGAATGAATTCAATTCGTCTGGAAATTTGAATAAAAGTAAATAAAAAATTCAAGGATGATCAGTGCAATCATTATGGATACCATCCATCCAAAAAAAATTATTGGATTTGCCGGCAATTTCTTCACGCTAAACGATACGGAATATCAAAAACCACTTTTGTCCCGGTTGGTTCTCCCACACTGCTTTCCAGGTCGATGATGTTGAGACGGATTTTCTTCCTCAGCTTTTTATTCAGTGCTTTCAGCCGGTCGGTGGTGATGGAGGTAGCCATAGAGCGATGGCCGCTACGGGATGCAATTTCTATCTCCTGCGCCCTGGCACGGCCCACTCCGTTGTCTTTTACCTCAAAAAGGATGGCGCCATCCTGTAACGTAAATCTGATGTTGATGTGGCCGGTTTCTTTTTTGTGCCGGATGCCATGCTCGATGGAGTTTTCGATAAAGGGCTGGGCCAGCATGGGTGGTATCTTGATGCTCTCGGTGTCAATGGTTTCATCCACCTCAAGGGAGTATGTAAATTTATCCGGGAAGCGGATCTTTTGCAACTCAAGGTAATTTTCGATGGTTTTGATCTCCTTTTCAAGTGGAACAAATTCTTCGGCAGAATTAATAAGGATACTTCTCACCAGGTCGGAAAACCTCGACAGGTAAATGCTGGCCTTTACGGGATCCTGGCTTACAATAAAGTTTTGAATGCTGGCCAGCGAATTGAAAATAAAATGGGGATTCATTTGAGCCCGTAAGAGTTTTTGTTCAAGCGCCAGCATCTTCTGTTGGTTTTGGAGCCTGTTCTGCCTGAATAACAAAATCACAGTTATCAGAATAATCAGCGTTAACAAAACAGTCCCGAACAGGATTAAGCGGTTTCGTTCGAGCTGCAGTTCGTTCACCTGGTTTTTAGCTTCAAGGGCAAAAATTTGATGTTCCTTCTTTTCGGTTTCGTACCTGGTTTGTATCTCTGCCACGGCCTTTTGTTTTTCAATACTTAATACCGAATCTTGCAGCACCCATGCCGAATCGTTGTAAACAGTGGCCAGCTTGT
>JABMQA010000477.1 GCA_013203545.1 Bacteroidota bacterium | reverse complement strand
ATTGGATACACATTAAGATCCAATTTCCTGCCGACTTTGAACAAGAGCTTATCGAACCTGCCTGGGACATAGATGGACGTCCATGGAAACTGATCCAGGTTTTGGGTCTCAAGGGCAAGCACGACATGGGAAAAAGAATCGGCGAATTTTAATTGGTTATAAACCCACGTCATGGTGAGGGGCAGCCAGCTAATAATTGAATGAGCAACACAGGGTTTTGTCATGGTATTCCTTATGTCAATGAGTCCGGCATGTTTTTCTTAAATCCGATCAATCCCCATAGTTCTTTAAGTAGTTCGCGATTTGTCAGCCAGTTTGCAGCTGCGTAAACGGAAACGCCCAGGATCACAGAGAGAATCAAAACAATCGCTTCGGAAAACAGGGGAGAGAGGAATCTCTCGAAAACAAATAATACAATAAACATCAAGGCACTATTGAGAAAAGGCAGTCTTAATGTTTTAATCAGGCTGGCGAATTCGAGGTCAACCAACCGGAAGGGAATGGAATAATTCGGGTATAAGAGAAGAAACGATGCGATGACGTAAGCCGCCGCCACACCCAGAATACCCCAGCGCAGGCCGACAAGAAAAGCAAGTATCACGAGGGTTCCAGATGCAATACCCCAATAGAACATCCAATCCGTCCTGCCATTCACCTTATAGATTAAACCCACAGTTGTTCCGATCGACTGAGTCATTCCTACAAGCGCAAAAATCATAATTAACGGAACAACCGGCAACCAATTATTCCCAAAGACAGTCACGACAAAGGGCCGCGCGAGAGAAGACGCTCCAGCCATAAGAGGAAACGATATTAATGCAATGATTGCAGTCATCTTTAGATAGGCAGAGGCAAAACGCCGGTGATCATCCTGAAACTTTGAAAGAACAGGGTACATGACCCGCCCAATCAAGGCAGAAATATTTTGGAGCGGGAACAAAAGAATACGGTAAGCCAGAGTATAGTATCCTAAATTCTGCGCGCCCAGATAGCGGCCGATCAATAAATAATCTGCGTTACGAATAAAATAGTTGAAAATATTAAATCCGACGAGGTTCAAACTAAAACCGCTGATAGATCTCACCTCACTCCAATGAAAAACCAATTGGGGTTTCCAGGAACTCGATAGCCAAAGAAAGATAGTGGTTATAGAAACCGTTGTTAAGGATTGAAGAACCAGGCTCCACACCCCTGCACCATACCATGCCAGCGCGATCCCAACAACTGCACCACAAACAACGGTGCTGATCTCCACCTTTGCCAAAGTCTGAAAAGCCAATGAGCGTTGCAACAAGGCTTGCTGCAATATACTCAGGCTCGAAATAAAGAAGCTCAGCGAAAGTACGCGCAAGATGGCGACCACTCCTGACTCACGATAAAACAACCCGACGAGCGGCGCGCCAAAAAATAAAACTGTCATTGCCAGTATGCCAAAACCAACATTCACCCAGAAAATGCTGGATAGCAATACCTCAGAAAGCTCCTTTTTCTGGATAATGGCGGCAGTGGTACCCAGGTCTTTGAATATTTCAATAAATCCAATCACCACCATCGCCATGCCGAGCAAACCGAAATCGGAAGGAGCCAGCAGGCGGGCAAGAATAACAGTTGTTAATAACTGTGTCCCTTGTTTGCTTGCCTGTGATAAAGCGCTCCATTTGATGCCAAAAACGGCTCGGCTTTTTAGTGTAGTCATGGCTTTTTTGCCACGACCAGATACATCCATGTCCATCGTTCGGCGCCATGATGCAACTTTTGATCCAGTTGATTAAGGAAAGGAAAGACAATATTATTTATGAAAATAACAAATCTAGATATGTATATAAAAGGGCCAAATCCAAAATCACGTATATAATAGCTTAATTCCGAACCAAAGGTAACCCAAAAACCTGATAAAGGTGTAATCTCAACTACTTCAAACTTGGCAGATTTAAATAGATACTCCAATCCATAATTGGTGTATCTAAAAAAATCTCTTGGTTCTTCATGCAAATGCCAAAACAATGGTGCAGTATAAATAGCATACCCACCAGGTCGTAGCACTCGGAAAGCTTCTATTAATGCCAGTTGCGGATCCTCCAGATGTTCAAGGACTGCTGTGCTTAAAATGCAATCAAAAGCTTCATCATCTTGTGGAATTTCATAGGCTGTACCGAACAGGTCAACATTTGATTTGTCGTGTGGGGTATCCTCGTGGTCCAAACCTATATGCTCTCTTACGAAATCTCCAACCAAATGTTGCTTGGATTTATCACCACACCCTATCTCTATCATTTTTCCTGAAAAATATTTTTCTGCCCGATCCCTTATATATTTTCCGGCTATGCGGACTACAACATATGCCGGGTGTGTAATTGGATATTTTTTGTAGTATTTTTTGATATTGTCCATTTTATTGGTCCCTAAGATTTATTAAGAAACTTACCAGAGCAAATTCTTCTGGGGTTTGTGCGTTATTGTGATTAATATCAAAAGATGTCTGCATAGAAACATCTGTCTTTTTTGCATTAATACGACTGGTCAGTCTATCAATAAGCCATTCGGGGTTTTTGCAAAAATCTTCATATCTGATACGAATACTTCGTTTACCGGGCAAATGTGCCAGATCTTTTTCCATCCTTGACTTTAACGATGTGCATTGATGTGCCACTTGTTCTACTACAGGCAAATACTTTAGAGTCGTGTAATTGGGCGGTCTTACCGACCACCATTGAGTAATATCCGATAGATTTTCATAACGTCCACGCAATATCGACAGGGCCACTTCCTCCATATCACGCTCAACAACAAGAAACAGGCTTTCAGGGAAAATTTTGCTCAAGGCATTAATGCGAAGCAAATGTTTTACGTTTTTGTTTACAAAAGGGGCCCCGCCAAATATTCTAGAAATTAGAGCGATTATATTCCTCAGATAATAAACATCCTTTTCATTTAGGTCATTAAAGTCGACATATTCGTTCATATCAAAAAAACGAATCCAAAAACCGCCAGCTTCACGAGGAGCAGCTGGACCTAAAACCTTCCCATAAGAGCTCTTGAAGTCTGATCTATATTGGCCAAACATCTTGTGTTCCAGGAATGTAGTAATACAGGGTGCGCCGGGAAAATAGCCGACGGAATTAGTAAAATAGGCAACCTTCAATCTGGATACAATATATTGATAAATTAATGTTGTGCCACTCCTTGGAAGACCTAAAATAAAAAGTTGTACGCCTAAGGGTCTATACTCTTTCTGTAATATAAACTTCTCAACAGGCGCTGCGCAATAATTCATGCTTCTTCCAAGAAGATACGCCATAGGGTATTTCTTAATTATCGCCTTAAACTTACGAGTCAAATTTGACATCAACAAATTTCCTTAAAATTTTCACAGCAGTAGCAACAGATGAAACCAACAGCGAGGACCTTCTCATCACATTGGACTCAATTGATTGTGCACCAAAGCTTCGCTTAAATGCTCTAACCCCATCAAGCCCTCCGCTGGGATTAAAGTCGAACCACTTAAAGCCCCGCTCGGCGGCATCATGAATTGCTTCATACATTAGCAAATTCACGGGTCTTAAATTAAAATGGCTTGATAAAGCCGCCCCGTGCCAATACACTACATGCGTCGGAGAATAAAAACAGAGGGCTCCCGCTATTACAAGTCCCTCGTACCTGGCCAACCAAAGCTTGATGTCAGGAGATGCACGTCGCATAATGGTTTCGAAAAGAGTCCAGGAATATGACAGGGTTGTATTTTCACCCCAGCGATTCAACGAGTCCTCGTATACCGTGAAATAATTTTCCCAGTCTGACTGGGTTTCAGCAATACTTATCTCAACCCCTACCTTGCGTGCCTTGCGTGCAGCCGAGGCGTGTCCTTTGGTCCAGCTGTGATAAATTTCTTCAAAACCGATGGATAGATCCAGAGCAAGAGTCTCTTCCTCGGTCATGCATCCTATTTCCCCTACAAACAACATCTTTTCATAAGGATTGAACCGCCAATTCAAATCGGAATAATGTCCGATGATGAATCTCATTAGCGCAGTCTGCTGACGTTGATCAAGCGAGGTAGCGGCAAGCCACCCGCCAAACGTTCCTGCTGGGGATGAAATATACCTCCTGGTAAACTT
>JABMQA010000476.1 GCA_013203545.1 Bacteroidota bacterium | reverse complement strand
TAAGGGAAAAGTACAAATTAATCGAGAAGGAAATCACCACATAATTGTGATTCATTACCTCAGTCTTTGCATATTGTAAAAACATCCATTCCGGGATTTTCTGATCTGGCCACTTCCACCAGAAGGTATGATCAATATGTACCCTATGAAAACCGCTCAGCTTTAGGTGAGATTAACATAATATTGGACGGTGGATATTCCGGACTAAGCTGACCCCCTAAGAACCTGATAAAATCCCACACCAGCAGAGTTGCCATCAATCATTGAAAGTGCATATATCAAGAGTCGCAAGGTTTTAGCCCCATCCTGCCAGTTTGTGTAACAAGATTAATGCGGCTTCGCCGAATAATCCCGCCTATTTGTTAAAGCCAGTATTAATATCTGATCTTATTTTTTTAACTCTTTAATCAACTGTTCAATTGCTTGGTCTTCAAAATCAATGCTAAGTTGTGACCCGGGGTTTACCATTTCTGTAAATCTTCGGTATGAATCCAAAAATGGTTTAGGTAGGCCCGGCCCCTCACCTGTGCGGAATTGTATTAATCTATTTTCTTCAGCACACCAAAATATTGAAGTATGTCTTCCACTCAAAGGAGAACCACTTGTTGAGATGAGGTACATCTTTTTAAATCCGCCAAATTCTTCAAAGAAAAAATGTTGCCCACTATTCATTGATTCAATTAGTGCTCCCAAAGAATAAGAAAAACCACCACTATAGGCAGCACCACTTAAAAGCATATCTGGTCGTAAAAGATAGTATTCTGCTCGTTTTAAAACAACTTCTTTGTTTCTGAAAATGAGTTCACCATTCTGCCTAAACAATTCTGCCAGGCGTTCTTTCGACATTTTTCGCTCCGGGTCAACAACCCAATACTTATATACACTTTTAGACAGGACTACCTTACCATCAATGATTTGTAGATGATTATCATGAATTATAGATTGTGGAATTTTTGTCCTTAAATTATTATTATTTTGTATTTCAATATAATTTTCATCCTGACTTAATATTTGGCAAGTAGGGTTGTCTGAAATTAACCACCTATTTGTGTCAAGTGATAGGATACTCCCATTTCTAATTTTAATATCCATAAAAGTTCAATTTATTTTGATTTTAAAGATTAAATGTTTTATCAATTGTTCCCCCAAAGATACTGAAATTTACGGATACAGTCGGGTTTAGCCCTGCGGTGGGTTTTATTACCATTATCGATTCCCAAAAAGGAGATTATCAAAATTTAGCCATTGCATATATGCTGGCAAGGGATATTGCCGTGAATGCCCGCAAACCTGATATAGACCTTGATATGCTTTCGCTCCTGGTGAACCGCATGATTAAAGACATCGGAGAAATTCAAAAAATAAAATCCCTGGTCGAAAGCAACATTAAAACCAACAACGAAATCCTGCTCCAACTCGAAAAAGGAATGTTGCTCATGGAGTTCAACAGCCGCTACCTCGCAAAATTCCTGATAGACGGAACGCTCACAAAAAAAGACCTGCTCGATTTTTATATGGGCGATGAGATAAGGGAAAAGTACAAATTAATCGAGAAGGAAATCACCACATAATTGTGATTCATTACCTCAGTCTTTGCATATTGTAAAAACATCCATTCCTGGATTTTCTGATCTGGCCACTTCCACCAGACGGTATGATCAATATGTACCCTATGAAAACCGTTCAGCTTTGGGTGAGATTAAAATGATTTTGGACGGGAAGCTTATTACTGATTTTTGATGATTTGCGAAAATGCACCTTGATATCCTCAATCATTTGGGAATTTAATAGGCTTCTGAAATAAGCTTATTTCAGAAATATATTATGTCGCTCCACACATACAGTGTGTACCATGGATATATCTTTGTGTTTTGATAAAATGTATAATTAATAATCCAAACTAAAATTCTTATGAGATATCCTGTAAAAGTTTTCGGTGTGCTTTTAATTGTCTCGGCGCTCCTTATGAGTTGCGCCAAAAAAGCAAGCGACTATGATGCTTTGGTAAAAGAGTACAAAAAAGTGGCCTGTATTGGCATGGTTGATAAAAATGCTTCAATGTCAGAAAAAGCAAATGCATTGGAAAGACAACTCGAACTGAATGAGGAATATAAAAAGGCGTTAAAAACGTTATCGTCAAAAGAACAGGCAAAGCTCTTGATGGCTTGGTCTAAAGCCATGGCAGAGGTGGCGGATGGGAAATGTGATTAAACCAAATTTAAAACTCAATAAGATGAAAAGAGCAATTTATTTTTTATTTGCTATCGGACTTACGATAAGTCAATCCTCCTGCACATACGAACCACCTCTTGTTTGTGATTGCGCAGCAAACAACATTCGGGAAAAAACAAGCAAGTTTAACCAGGAGCTCAACAACAAGTGTGACAAGCATTTCCAGTCATTGTCGGAAAATGAAAAACAACGGTGGTTAAAAGAGATCAAAGCCTGTATGAATAAGGACCCCTATTATCAAAAGATATTGGCAGAGGAGAAAAAAAAGTACTATCAATCGCCCGAATACCTTTATGGTACCTGGGTATGTGTTATGAACGGCATAGGTATGAGAACCAAAATTATGCG
>JABMQA010000475.1 GCA_013203545.1 Bacteroidota bacterium | reverse complement strand
GCAATCGATACCTTCAGCGTATTAAACCCAACCGAATATCATGCCTGTCCAGTCGAAAATTTTGAATTTGATGTATTAAATGGAATGATTGAGCAAGCAGATGCCGACCTGTTTGTTTCAACGTCTGGTGATAATTCAAACAGTGGATTGTCGGTGGCTGAACCTTTACAAAACATCCGCTTTGCTTTTTCGAAAATGCTTGCCGGGGAAACAAATCCTCACACCATCCACATCGCAGATGGGATTTACAGCCACTCTGCCACAGGCGAGGTTTATCCATTGAATATTCCTGAATATATTAGCCTGTATGGGGAGTCTGAATTGGGCACAGTACTGGACGGCGAATGGCTTACAGCTGTGATGAGAATTATTTCAAACAGTACTTCTCAAATTGAAAATCTTACCGTGACCAATGGAGTAGGAGGCTCTGAAAGCACCGGAGGAGGTACAGCACCCTACTACTGGGCAGGAGGGGTCACGCTGCACGACCATTCAGATCTGCTGATTAAAAATGTTAGCGTTGTGGGCAATTCAAGCGGGATTTATTGCACCAGCGCTTCCAGCCCGACTATCGAGAATGTTACCATTGATGGTAATGAAGGTACGGGATTGTACTGCAAATGGTCCTGTAATGCGGATATATCCTTTTCTACCATAACAAATAATCTGGGTTCTGGAATAGCGTGTAGCAACTCGGATCCAAACATTCAGGATGTCACCATAACAGGGAATACAGGCAGTGGGGTTTGGTGTTTTGACGTATCAAGTCCTTTATTGAAAAACGTTCTCATTTCCAATAATGAGGGAGGGATGGATTGCTCAAATGGCTGCTTCCCCTACCTTGAAAATGTGACCATTTGTTATAATACAACTGTTAATGGAAATGGTGGAGGGATTTATTGCAGGTACAGTGCCAGCCCTGTTTTTGATACTGTTAACAGATGTAATATTTACATGAATCAAGCAGCGTTTGCACAGGATTACTATGCCGAAGTCGAACAAAATGTAGTAGTCGATACTTTCACAGTAATTAACCCTTCTTCCTACCAGGCATTTCCAAGGCATCTGTTTAACTTCGATATCTTGAACTCAAAGACAGAACTGGTTGATGCAGATCTGTACGTTTCGCCAGATGGTGACAATTCTAATAGTGGCATAAGCGTGGATGAAGCCCTGAAAAACATCGATTATGCCTTTTCGATGATCATGGCCGACAGCAGCCATCAAAATACAATCCACCTGTTGGATGGTATATATAGTCCTTCAACCAATGAGGAATCATTTCCAGTTTACATGCTTGATTACGTAAATTTAATGGGGGCATCAAAGGAGGGAGTTATACTGGATGCTGAAGGGCAATCCACAGTGTTGAGCATAAAAAATAACATCAGTAACCATATCAGTAATTTAACCATAAGCGGTGGTGATGGAAACCACTCAAATCCGGATAACCAGGCAGGTGGAATATCCATTTGGAACTCGAGTATTTGGCTCAATGACATTTCTGTTCAGGACAACACTTCAGGTGGCATTTCCATTTTATGGGTCAGTTGTCCGTTACTGGAAAACATATCCGTTGTCAATAACGGAGATGTCTGGCGCGGGGGAGGTATCTTTATAAGTGGGAATGGTTGTAATCCTGTTTTGAAGAATGTTCTGATCGCAGAAAACCAGGCAGAGCATGTAGGTGGTGGAATCTATATCAGCAGCCATGCCGATCCAACATTCATCAATGTTACCCTCTCAAACAATTCGGCTACCCAGGGAAATGGAGGTATATACAGTGAAAGTTTCAATGATCCTGAGATATTTAATTCCATTATCTGGGATAACGATCCTCCTGAACTTTTCGGCTCATTTACCATAACCTGCTCCGATATTCAGGGAGGCTGGCAGGGTGAGGGGAACATCGATGAAGACCCATTGTTTATTGGGTCAGGAGCTCACCCTTATGCATTATTGGATGAATCACCTTGCATAAACACAGGAACGACCGATACCACAGGTCTCAACCTGCCGGAACTCGACCTGGCCGGAAATCCCCGCATTTATGGTGGGCGAATTGATATGGGGGCTTATGAAAATCAAAGTGTATCAACTTTAATTCAGAATCCTCAATCAAGCAATCTTAATTTGATATGCAGCCCAAATCCTTTTACAGAGGAATTAACAATTACCTGGAACCAAACTGAATCAGCCCATACAACTATCGAAATCTATAATTCTGCAGGGAAAAGAATTGAAACACGAGTTAGTGAAATATTTTCAGAAGGAGACCATCAATTGAATTGGAACACAAACTCAATACCACCCGGTATTTACTTCCTAAGAATGCAAACAGAAAATGAAACCGTAAAACAGAAAATAATTAAACTTTAATCGCGTAGCGCAGAGCGTATAGAGCCAAGCGCAAGGAATTACTCTTTACGACACTTTGCTGTTTGCTCTTCGCGCTCTGCTCTCAGCGCTTAGCCAAAAATAAAAATCATGAAAAAATTACACCTATTAATCGCAGCACTCCTGGTATTATCCATGACATCGATGACGCCGGAGAAGACAGATGATACTCATCAGTTAAAGTCATCAGAATTGGAAAAACCACAACCAATGTATCATAAAGGAATGATCACCATCAAGGTAAAAGAAGGAATTAAAGATTTAGGTGAACAAAAAGGAAACATTTCCTTTAATATTCCCTCACTTGATTTGAAAGCCAGTAAGTATGAAGTTGACCTACTGGAAAAAAGATTCAGGTACAATCCAAAAAAAATGAAAAAAGGAATGCCTGATCTTTCAAGGATTTATCGAATTGAATTTCCTGAGAAATATCCTGTAACCAAAGTAGCCAGGGAATTCTCCAAAGATCCAAACATTGAATATGCTGAGGCCATTTCGATTCCACATCTTCTGGCTGTGCCCAATGATCCTATGTATGGTGATTTGCATCATTTAACACAGATCAAAGCGGATTCGGCATGGGATATCCATAAAGGAGAAGATGGAGAAGAAGAGGTTGTAATTGCTATCGTTGATACCGGAACTGAATGGGATCACGAAGATCTCATTGATAATATCTGGCAAAACATGGGTGAAGATTATGATGGCGATGGTAAAACACTGGAGTTCATTGGTGGTGCCTGGATTTTTGACCCTGATGATGAAAACGGTGTAGATGATGATGGCAATGGTT
>JABMQA010000474.1 GCA_013203545.1 Bacteroidota bacterium | reverse complement strand
GGGCATGAGAAATTTGCTTTTGCAAAACTGAACGACAAAGAAATTGTTTCGAGGCTAAAACCCAACGCCAAAATCACAATTGATAAACAAACAAACCTTTTTCTTCATATAAACAAGATGTATTTCTTTAATACAAAAACAGGCAAAGTTATTAAGCCTGGCAACAAAGAAACCCCATAATGCTTTATTTCAGGTCACCAGATAATAACGGCCCCTTCATTATTAAGGCCAAAAGCCTTGTAAAATTCAATTGAGTTTGAGACCACACCATTTGTCCGGTATTTTGGCAGGGAATGATAGTAAGATCTGTATTTTTTCAGTGTCTCATCACTTATCAGGTCACGCCACTTTTGCCCATAGGCGATAAAGAACCTTTGTTGTGGGGAATAGCCGGAAATTGTATCTGAATTAACTGCTGACACTGCATTTACGAAGGCATCAAAAGCAATATTAAGCCCACCTGCATCGGCTATATTTTCATCAAGGGTTTGTTCCCCATTTACGTATATCGTATCAATAATTATGTATTGATTGTACTGCCCGGTTAGTTTTTTTGTAAGCGCGTTAAACATTTTCTCATCTGTAATTTTCCACCAGTTTTTATACTTCCCTTCCTGGTCATATTTCCGTCCCATATCATCAATTGCATGTGTCATTTCATGTGCGATACCTGTTCCTAAGGTTCCATAATTATATGCTTTGTCCTTATTGATATTGAACAACTGGTTAATATACCCCGCCGGAAGTGTAACATCATTTCTGCTTGTACCATACCATGCATTTGTGGAAAAGGCCAGCACAGTCCAGTCACTTTTTTCAACTTTTTTGTCGAATTTGGTGAATTGGCATTTTACATGAAATGTCCGGGCATTAAAAATATTTTGGATAAAATTCTCATCAGGGATATCCGGATATGGAATTTCGCAGACCTTCATAGGGGGTGCTCCTATTTTGAAATTTATGTTTTCTATCTTCAGTTTGGCTTTGTCTTTTGTTGATTCATCCAGCCATTGATTTTGTTCTATTCGTTGAATGAATGCTTTTCTTAAATTTTCGACCATTACCCCTACTTCATGTTGGGTATTTTCATCAAAAAAGGCCAGTGCATATAATTGTTCCATAGTGGCCGGCAATGCCCGGCAGATGGTTTTCATAACAAACAGCTCTCGGGAAACTTCGGGTTTTCCAGAGTTGAAATACTGATTTTGAATTTGATCCGCGACCTGCCTGAAATCTTTGCCCATATATTTTGAAGAACCCATCAATAATTTCCATTCAAGGTAGCTTTTCCACTTATCAATGGGAATGGTAGCAATGAGATGATCAACCTGCTTAAAATATTCAGGTTGGCCAATGATCACCTTACTTTTTGAGTTCAGGCCTAATCGGTTCAGGTAAGCTTCCCAATTTATTGATCCATATTCCTTGTCAAGTTTTTTTATGGTGAACAGGTTGTAGTTGTTTATGAAATCATAAAGGTCATCTTCTGATTGGGCTTTTAACGATAGTTCCTTTTCTATTTGAACAGCAGCATTACTTTTTTCCCTGGCCTCCTCCGTTTGATAACCACACCATTGGAATAATTTCATAGAATTCTCAATCAATGGCCCTTCATTGTTATTTGCGCCATCCTGTACATAAAGGTTTGTCTGTCTCAGGTATAAATAATGTATTCCCCTCAATTCCCAGTATTTTGGTTGGTGAATTTCAAACACCGGATTGATGCCAATCAATTGCAAATAGGCAATCACCTCAACCAATTGTCCGGTAGCTTGGATGTTTTTAATTAGCGACAATTGCTTTTCAATAGCTAAAATCCCCTGTTTCCTGAGTTGTACGGTATCCATCCCTGACTGGTAGAATTTATTGATCATTGCGTGCAGTGAATCATTCTTGTCGTTCAAAGTTTTAGGAACATATTGCATCAAATTAATTAACTGCCTGTCAATTTTGGCCTCCATCATATCAAAGAACCCATACCTGGAATAGCCTTCAGGAATTTGTGCAGTATCGAGCCATTTACCCGAACAATACCGGTAAAAATCAACATCCGGAGAAATTGTGGTATCCAGAATATCAAAATCAATTGTTTTGCTTTCCTGGCTGAACACAATATTCAGGCTCAGGAAAAAGCACAGTATCAGCTTAATTATTCTCATTCGTTGTTGTATGATTTATTTTTTTCAGCATTTCAACTGCATTTTCATTTTTAGGATTAAGTTCAAGCGACTTTTGATAGAATTTAACTGCCTCACCAAAATCACCGGATAGCATGAATGATTCGGCATAGCTATCATACACATTTGCATCCTCAGGATACTCCTCTAAATTTAATCGAAATACTGCTTTTGCATGTTCAAATTCAGCGATGTACAAATAGTAGTATCCCAGCCTGTTGAGCTGATTAATATCAAAATTGTAGTGTGTGTCATTTGTTGATTTGAGTACATGATATTGAGCAATAGCGTTATCTGCACCCACGGAATCGATCAGGTTTTTCAGCTTGATATTGACCGGTATTTTGTGGTAGGTGAAAGGTTCGTTATTAAGAATATTCAATATGCGTTCCTGTATCGGGTATAAAGGCCCATTTGTTCCTTTGTTCGAAAGTAGAATGATGGCATCCTTTTTATTCATATCCCGGTAAATGTAAGAACTAAATCCATTGAAACCACCATCATGGAAAACAATATCTCCTGTGCCATCCCTTTTTGTTAGCCAGCCAAATCCATAACCCCACTCCGAACCAGGCCTAACCTGAATAGGCGACCCATTATTTAGAATTCCGGGTGAAAAAGCTTCGGTGATGGATTCAAACGATACCAGCCTGTCGGAATACAACGCCTGATCCCATTTAAACAGATCCTCAATAGTTGAATAAATGCCGCCATCACCAGCCACTAAAATGTTGTAATCGTCTCTATCACCATATTCATTATATGCGGTTGTCTTTTGCGGAATGTGGGATTTGGTACTGTTCCAGACAAGGGTGTTTTTCATTTTCATTGGAATGAAGATATTATCCTGAAGGAATTGATGGAACGGGAGCCCTGAAACCTTTTCTACAAGCATTTGTAATAATACATACCCACTATTTGAATAGTCATATTTTTCACCTGGTTTGAAATCGAGGGAATCCAGATCCAAAAGGTAGTTATACACATCATTTGCAGTAATACCATCCAGAAAATCCCCGGGGCGGTTTTCAACTCGAAACTGACTGCCATATACTGTCCACTCCGGGATGCCAGCTGTATGATTGAGTAAATTTCTAATGGTGAATTTTTCAGCATTTGGAAATCCGGGGAAATATTTTGAGAATTGATCATCCAATGAAAGTTTACCCTTTTCCTTCAGTATCATAAGGGCCATTGCGGTAAATTGCTTTGTGACCGAGCCAATGTTAAAAATCGAATTGGTTGTTAATTCTGTTCTTGTTTCAAGATCAGCATAACCAAGCGCATTTTTATATATAACCTCTCCATTCCGTGCAACCAGAACTGCTCCATTGAACATGTCGGTTTCATGACAGAAGCTTATGAGTTCATCTATCCTTTTTGTTTTATCATCGATATCATGTTGACAAGCCTGTGATGCCAGTAACAAAGTGAGGGAAAGAATTAAGAATCGGTTTTTCATAAATATTTATTTTAGTATTATTTCAGGATATCTATTCTCGAGTTCCAGGAGTTGAAGATTGCCGGATTTCAGGTATTTATCAAAAAATGTACGGATCAAATCCCGCTGCAATTCAATTACCTTTTCGCCGCCGGGTTTAAAGAGTTCCAGATCAGAAAAACTTCCATGGGAGAAGCCTTTGATTACGGACTGAATACAAATTGTATCGGAATGCTCAATGATTGATGATGCCCGTAAATACGAATCGCCATTTCGGTTACTCGAAACAAACATAAAGGGGATTTTTAGCCTGTGATGAATTAGATCTCCGAATTGAAAACCATCCAGGTTGATCCCTGCTCGAATTTCATCGCAATCAAAAGCCAACTGCCCGGCTGTTGCGCCGCCAACTGAATGGCCGAATACGCCGATTGATTCCAAATCAAACAAGCCTTTTAGCCTCGGATAACTTGTGTTCAGTTCTTTCAATTTTTCGATCACTTGTTTTGTGTCCTGTGCCCACAACCGGGTGCTTTCGTTGTGCAAGGGGCTAAGTTTGATAAGCGCTTCATAGGCAGTTTTGTTTTCATTTGGGTCATCCGAATTAAGAAGAATATCCTGGAGCGAATTGACCTCTTCACCATTAAGCTCCCCGGCCCTGCTTTTGTAGAACTCATTTTCGGGATCGGTTGTAATGATAATCCCATCTTCCACGATTAGAAGTGCTGACTCGTTTTCATGGCCGATGCTTACTACGATGTACCCATGGCTGGCCAGATCCTCAAAAACAGTTTGATAAACAGATGAAAACCCGCTGTAACCATGATTGTATAAAAGTACCGGAAATTTTTGATTCGTAAATCCTGGCGCGTTCAGGTATGAATTGCTTTCGATGAGCGAGGCATAGCTGTTAAAAAACAGCGGCAATCCCAGGAATTCGGCGGATGCCTTTGCCACCTCTTCGTATTGATATTGTGCTTTCTCCTGTTTACCGGGCTTCGCAGGATACCAAACCTGGAAGGCCAATATTCTATTGCTCTTTGTGTTTTGTTTATCGAAAAAGTATATGGATTGACCGATTTTATATTCCCCGGTAGGTTCAATCAATTTTGCAAGTCTGCTTTCCATGGTTACTTTGTTTCCCAAAGCAAGCTGTGAAATTTTGTACCCACCTTCGGATGGAACAAATGTGGCCTTAAATGGGATTGTATCCTGAATTTTATTACTCCCGATAAAAACCGATCGTCCCACCTCAATATGTAGATTATTCTCGTTGTAAGCAGAATCGGTTTGATACTTTACAGTTTCAACCTGGGTATGTGCCCATAAATATTCATACAGCGAAATAATTGCATCTTTTCCTGCAATGGGTAAGCCATCCGGATGAAGAATTGTGGCATCTTCATCAAAAATTTGCCTGATTAATTCCAGGTTTTTTTCTTTCTCGGCAGTTTCCAGATAGGATATCAAAGCATCCCCGGATGTTGTTGTGTTGGGAGTGTTCTGACAGAAACCTGATACCAACACGGAAAAGAATAATACGATAAATAGCTTGGCTTTCATACAATATTTTTTTTAAGTTTTTTCATGGTTTATTTATTTTGATAAAAAATTTAAAATGCCCACAATTTCAATCCGATAAATCCCCAGTAAGCAAGGAAAATGGTAAATCCGATGAAAGATAGAGAAACGATTGTAGCATATATATTCATTGATTTCCCTGATGATTTTTTATAATTTATAATCACTACCAGGATACCAGCTATTGAGAATGCTGCAAACAACCACGTGGAAACACAAAACAAGATATTTTCAGTGGTCATTTGAGTCATTTCAATCTGCGTCTGGTTGCTCACAACCAGCATTCCTATAATCAGCGATACTATTGCCAGAAACGGGAACACAATCATTTTCATGTTTATGGAAACGATTTTTCTGAGAATGTACTTTCTAACCAGGTAATAGGGAATCAGGAACATTGCTACAAAAACGACGGAGATCATACCTATGATTGCGATTACAAATAAGGCCCTGTAAAGCCAGGGTTTCCATCCGGCGGTTTTAAGATAGTACTTATTACCTTTTTGAAAAATAATTTCATTCTCATTTGAGGTGATAAAAACAGCACCGGCGTCAGGTTCCTTTTGTTCACGGAACAGGGTTTCGGATACCGGCAGTAAGGTGGTTTCTTCTCCTAAAAAGGATACCATCCGTAAGGTATCGTTATTATTATCAATGTTTATACCGTCAAATATTACAGAAAGCCATCCGAATAATGCGAATCGCGGATTCTTTGGCGCATAATATCCTGTGTAAGAATTGAGAATATTATTATTTAAACTGACTGTGTGGGTTATGGTTGGTTGTTGATTTTGGGCTATAAAGCCTGTGATGATATCTTTCAAGGTTTGTTCCACCTCAGGCTTGAAGGAATTCATCATAAAAATATAGGCAATATCCAACCCCCTGCAATAGGCAAACCTGGCAAGACAACCCGGCCCGCCGCCACTGTGGCCAAACCATAAAATCCCATCTTTGTAATAGCTCTGTAATCCTGAGCCATATCCAATTTTTAGTCCATTCCTGGCAGCTGTTGAAGATTGTGGTTGTTCCATTTTTCCAATGGTAACATCATCAAAAATGAGTGTATCGTTCAAGGTGCCATTGTTGAGCATCAAACGAAGAAACAACGAAAAATCAGTCAGGGTTGACGTCATTGATCCTGCCGGCCTGCTAAACATAAAAACTTCAGGTAGTTCCATACCATCTTCATATCCTCTGGCGAACAGATCGCCGGTTTTGCCCGCCAAATAAAAACCTGATGTGTTCATTCCAATGGGATCAAGGATTTCTTCCCGGAGGAAGTCCTCATATTTTTGATCGGTTAGCTTTTCAAGAATATAACCGGCAACCGTGTAGCCCACACTGGAATAGGCGTACCGTGACCCGGGAACCCATCTAACCTTCAAAGATTTTTTTTGCCTGGCAATGGATGCTATCAATGGCACATTTGAAATATCAATAAGACTCAAATCATTCAAATGGATATCATCAAAACCTGCTGTATGTTCCAGTAAATGAATCAGCCTCACCGGATCCGTCCCTTCCCATTTATTTTCAAATGAAATTTCAGGAGCAAGCGAACCAATTGGCGTATTGATATCAATGCTTCCTTCTTCTGCCAATTTCAAAAATCCAAGCGCTAAAAAACTTTTCGTTATTGATCCAAGACGGAATCTGGTTTTTTCAGCAACAGGGATCTGTTTCGAAATAT
>JABMQA010000473.1 GCA_013203545.1 Bacteroidota bacterium | reverse complement strand
CGTTAATTATAGTATTTACGGCCTGAATTGAATCGAAAAGAGAATAATTTTGCCCATTAAAAATAAATACATTCCCTGCTCCGGCCACAACATTACGGTCGAATGTGATCTGGATATTTGACCTTAATTTAATACCGATTGAGTCGTTGGCGGGTATAAAGTTATCGACCAATGGAAATTCGGATGTTGAAAAGTTCCATGTGCCAGCTTTTTGTATGCCTGCAAAATTATTCATCGAAATATCATGGAAAGCATTGGAATCGATTTGTATGAAATATTCTGTAAATGCGTCCAATATACCAAGCGGATCAAAACTTGCAACATCACTTACAATGGTAGCCGAACTTGTAGAAATGGTCTCGAAAAGGGAACTGTCCGCTGCCTTTTTTATATAAATATTTCCGCTGCCCGCAAAAATATCCCTGTCAAAATCAATGAGCAATTCTGTGAGCTTGGAAATCCCTGTTTCATTATCAGCCGGCGTAAAGCTTTCAATCAGTGGATGATCGGATGTCGTAAAATTCCATGATCCTGCATCCATGAAACCCTCGAAATATTTGTCTTCTGTATCTTTGAAGGCATGACCATCAATGATCACATAATATTCGGTTACAGGAATAAAGTTATCCTGTGGATCAATGATTACCTGATTGTTTTGGATTTCCAGTTCATTTGCAACAAAAGACTCAAAAACCGAATCATCGGACGTGTGCTTTATAATTACATAGCCCGTATCGGCAACTACATTTTTGTTAAACGTAATCACAAGGTTCTCACGAATATACACATCAGTCGCCTCATCAATAGGTGAAAAGTCAGTAGCAAGAGGCCCGACGAGCCTTCCTAAAACAAGATCACCAAATGAACCAATATTGGTGTATAGCAGTGAATCGCCTGTTGGATATACATGGCTTGCGCCTTTCACAATTTGCCAGTATTCACCAAGAACCGGGCGATTAAAAAGCTTAACATCGTATGGGTAAAGCTCATCGTTTGGCATCATATCTTCGATCACTGTGAAAGTAAAATCCGCATCAAAAGGATGTGTGTTGTTTTGCCAGATTTTCCAGTACTGGATGTCGAGCAGTACATCAGCAAGTGCAGGTGGGTCAAGAGGGCTATCAAGAATTTTGGTGACAACGAAAGTCTTCGCTGCCCACGCCTGGTTAATATTCATCGAGAAATCCGTACCCGGGAAATCCAACCTTCCTGTGTAAGTATATGGTATGCTTTGTTCATAGCTCACCCCCAGGGGGAAAGTTGAATTCACATACATTTTCCATCCATAACTAACGGCATCATATCCTCCCGTAAAATCATAGCAGAAAGAACCCGATCCGGCATTGAACTGCCAGTAGGAAACAAGTCGGTCTTCTGTCCCGGTCAGAACAGCATGCATGTTGGTGGCGATTTCCTTTGGTGTACGCGTCTCATTCCATAATCGTACTTCGTCAATCTGCCCATAAAACTGATACTGGTTTGTCGCCCATGATGCAGCTCCTACAATTAGCTTTGAATTATTGGCATCCACATAACCTGAAACGGTTTCGGCTCCTACTGCAATTCCATTAACATACGCTATCAATGCACCTGCATCGATATCCCAGGTTGCAGCAATATGTGTCCATTCATTTGATGGTATTTGTCCCCCAAGTATAGTATAAGTAGTTGTTCCGTTTCCCATCCTAACTTGCAGCTGCCCTTGTTTTATTGCAAGGAGGAATCCTGAATTATCCCAGGGAAATTTGGATACAACTATTTGATCAGGATCTGAATCAATAGGTTTGATCCATGCTTCAATACTCAAATATAAACCGCTTCCATAATTAGAAGAACCATCAACGCGGAAATAGTCAGATAAATAATTCATTTCTGTTGCATTACCACGGCCTGTAGTCATCGCTGGAATTCCGGATTCTACCCAGTCGGATGAGATAAAACCATGCAGGGTCCCATTATGGCCTCCTGCAATATCATAGACGGTAATTCCTGATCCCTCATTAAACTTCCAGTTTCCAAGCAGGCCGCTTTCACTTCCGTTTAAATAGCTAAACATTTTATCCCGAAGCTCTGTTTCAGTCCTGGCAACATTCCAAATACGGACTTCATCCAAAACCCCATAAAGTTTGTTTGATACCCTGTTGAGCTTACCAAAAGATGGCAAATAGCCACTTCCGGGGTCATACAGGTTTAAATCAGGCACGGTTATCTCGTTCCTCACCGAGCCGTTTACAAATAGTTTAAGAGATTCATTTCTTTTCCATGTGCAGGCAATATGTTGCCATTGCCGGTTAAATTGATAAGATGTGCTCACCTCATACCAGTTGCCATCACTCAATCTAACAGCGGCAGCGAAAAAGCCACTGTTGGTCGTTAACCTGAATTCTCCATTATCACCATGATAAATCAGGCACTGGTCCTCCACCGTGCTGGTGAAATTCCTGTACCATGCCTCGAAAGTTATTTCATCGGGCGATGTTGCCCACAGGGGATCAAAAGACACATGGTCATTTGATTCGGTAAAATCCAGGGCGGTGCCTGCCCCACTATAAACAGGGGGTATCTCAGAAGAAACCCAATTGGTTTCATCCATATTAAATAGTGTTCCCTGATATGCTCCGGCATAATCATAGGTCAGGGTACCGAAACCCTCGTTTAGCTGCCAGTAAGATATAAGCCCGGTTTCATTTCCCTGTAGAAATGATTGCATTGTTTGAACAATTTCACTCTGTGAACGGGCAATATTCCAGATCCGGATTTCATCAAGCCGGCCATTCATAAATTCTGATGTTCCGTCAAAACTACCGAAAAGAACACTGGCGCTAATATTTGGAATAGGTGTATTGCTGCTGGTTCGGCTGGCAACAACTTCACCATCAAGATAAGTCACAAAGCCGTTGACTGTATTTTGCTTCCAGGTCATGGCAATATGGTGCCAGTTACCATCTTCCGCCCCGGCGCCAACCGGTAATCCGTCCCCTACCCCGCCATCGTTTGAAAGAATATGAAGATCGCCCCATCCGGCAACAATGTAATTTGTTGCATCCTGCTGTCTGACGGCTGACTGGGTGCTACTTCCCTTAAACCAGTATTCAATAGTTATTTCCGATCCGCTTAAATCATCCAGGGTCGTATTTACATACTCACTGCTTCCGTCAAAAGCCAAGGCCGTACCCGGAGCCCCCCAGAAATAAGGAACTGTAGATACAATCCAATCGTCTTCGGTCATATTATAAAGTGTCCCATCACTGCTTCCTGCACTGTCTGAAGCGACCGATCCGGTACCATCATCGAGTTTCCAACAGGCAACAAGCCCCGTTTCAGTTCCGCCAAAAGGAATATTCATGTTTTGGCTGATCTCTTCCTGGCTGCGGACAACATCCCAAACCCGTATTTCATCCAGGCTACCGTTTAATGTTTCACCAGCACCGGCGCTGAAAGAGAAATTTCCATCACATGGGTATAATCCACCCACATCCGGGTTTGCACTGCCTATCTCAGTCCCGTTGGCATACAATTTCATTGTTGTGCCATCGTAAGTTCCCGCAACATGAATCCATTCGTTGCTTGCTAAAACATTATCAACAAGAATTGAATATAAAACACCATTCGATTGCCTGACATAAAAATGCAGGCGATCCGGACCCGAACCTTCATACCTGAGCACAGCCATTTCCGGCCCTATGGTTACATACCTTTGTATTTGACCGGCTGGTAACGTTTTGTGCTTTACCCAGGCTTCAATTGTAATATTGGTGAAGGGCGTAACAATACCACTGCCGTTTACATAATCATCTGTGCCATCAAATTCCAGACAGTAATTAAATGGGGTTTGAGCGCTGGCATATGCCGAAATTGCAATTGTAATAATCATTGCCATTACAAATTTTAAAAGCAAGTTTAAGTTTTTCATCATCCTTTGTATTTAGTTCATACATATTTTGTGATTTGCTATTCTGAAACTTTAAAAGAGTCGTATTTTTTAGGGCTGGTCTCAGAAACTTCAACTTTTTCGACCTCCGAAAAGGCTGTGCCAAGGCGGCAGTATTTTAAAAATTCATCCAGTTCGCCCGGATTTCCGCAAGCCTCCACAAAAACCGAGTTGGGGGATATGTAGCGCACTGAACCTGTGATGTTAAATTTCTCGGCTCGCTGCTTTAAAAAGAATCTGAACCCTACTTTTGAAACCTTTCCTGCTATGTGGATATTCAAGTATTTCATCGGTGTGTTGTATCTCTGTTGTATTGCTATTTACAGTGTGGAAATGAAACGGATGACATTTTTTCTCAAAGATATAGAACCTAAAAGCTGAATGCAATTGTTACCGGTATGGAATCGTAAAAGGGAGTATGAAATCGTAAAAAGGAAACGGAGAAATGGAGTAGTGGAGTGTTGGAGTAGTGGAACGAGTAGAAACCCGGTAGCGTCCCATCGGGTGGGCCTTTCCAGCGGTTGGCGGATCTGCCGGTGGGTAGCGGAGAACAAGGAGGGGGAAGGAATGGTGGAAAGCTTCGGTGTTACGATCTCTTTTGCCTGTAGTATGATGGCGTTACGCCAATGCTGCTTTTGAAGTTGGAATGAAACGTCGCTTTTGAATTAAACCCGGCCATTTCACCGATTCCTTCGATGGAAATATGATCATAGCGCCCGTCAGAAAGCAATTGCCTTGCCTCCTTAATCCGGAAATTGTTGATCCAGGCATTAAAGTTTTGATGATACCGTTCGTTGATGACATTCGAAAGATATGAACGGTTGGTGTTGATCTGTTTGCAGATTTCAGTCAGGCTGATGTCAGGGGATAAATATGGTTTCTCTTCGTTAAGGTACTTTTCGAGTGATTCGATCAGTATTTCCTTGCTTTCATTTCCAGGATCACCTTCAGCCGTCCTATCAGAATGCCGTTGCTCTTCTCCTTCTGCAGCTTTAAGCGTGCTTTTATGCAATTGCTTTTCGATGGCCACTATCTCCTGGTTTTTTCTTACGATATTCCTGTAGGCCGTGTCCTTCTGCCTGAATAATACAGAAATAACTATCACAAAAACCAGCAATCCTGCAGATGCCACAATTAACCAGACTACCTGTCTTGTTTTCCTTTCGATCTTAAGTTGCTTGATTTCATTGTCCATGTGCAATGCCAGATTTTCCTTC
Source organism: Bacteroidota bacterium (assembly GCA_013203545.1). Taxonomy (GTDB): domain Bacteria; phylum Bacteroidota; class Bacteroidia; order Bacteroidales; family 4484-276; genus JABMQA01. The sequence goes on along the minus strand of JABMQA010000473.1, from coordinate 1,298 downwards.
TCCTTTTTTTCTGTTTCGTATTTGATTTCCAGTTCAACAATCTGTCCGGCTTTCTCTTCGGTGAAAATACTGTCTTTCAGTTGGGTGTATTGAAGGTAGTATGACAACGCCATGGATTTATCATTTTTCCTGTTGTACAGTTCATAGAGGTACAGGTACATTTTCTGATTAAGGTTTTTATCATCTGTTTTCATGGCCATAGAAAGGGCTTCTTTTAAGTGTTTCGTTGCGTCGCTGAATTGATTAACCCGTGAATAAATTTTCCCAATGTTGGCCAATGTATTCGCCGTTCCCCAATTATAGCCAAGTCTTTTGCTGATTGCCAGTGACTGCTTGTAATAATTCAGGGCAATATCCCATTTTTCCTGCTCCTCAAAAATCAACCCCAGATTATTGTAGTTGCCGCCCAGCGTGATCGAATCACCAAGATCTGAGTTAATTCTTACAGCCTCCAGGTAATTCTTTTCAGCTTCCTTATATTGTTGTTTTTCAATGTTTACCAGTCCAAGATTATTAAGAGAAAGTGCCGTCAGGTACGTGAAATTATTTTCTCTGCTTTCTGTCAGGGCCGTTGAGATGCTTGTGAGTGCCTTTTCATATTCGGAGAGATTCATTTGCAGAATTCCGATATTGTTAAGAATATGGATATAAATATCAGGTATTTTGGGATTATCACCGGATTGGGGCAAAAAGTCATCTATGATTTCAAGCGCCTTGATGTAACATTCCAGGGCCTCATTATTCGCACCGGTATTTTTATAGCAAATGCCTACATTACTTAGGGTATTGGCCAATAAAAGCCCTATCTCGGTATCGTTAGAACTTTGCTGATATAGATCCTTGTATATTAAAACCAATCTCTCGAAATATCTGATCGCAATCGAATTGTATCCCTGCAAGTAATTGGCGATGGCCAGTCCGTTGAGTGCTTTTGCCTGTAATTGCAGATCGGCGGTTTCATTAGCAGCTTCAACAGCCTGCTGTGCATATTCAAGGCATTTTTCCGGGTTGGTGCGGCTGTATAGCCTGGCCAGTTGATAGAGCAGTTCAAACCTATTATTCAGGTCGGTGGTATGGCGTAATACATTCTCTATGCTATCGGCTTCAGGTTGGGAAAATCCTGAAAAAAGAGTTGTACAAATTAAAAGTATTAAGAGAGGATATCTCATTTCAATGCCCTTTTTCTCATTAATGCTGCTAAATAGTGCCAGAAAGAAAACGCCACTTTTTCCGAAGCGTTAACAAAAGTACGTATAATTACAAACCATATGTGTTATGATTTTTTGTTTTGTCCCTGG
>JABMQA010000472.1 GCA_013203545.1 Bacteroidota bacterium | reverse complement strand
GTGGAATATTGCCAATCTGAGGAAATATATGGATGCCATCGCAAACGGCCTGGTGGCCATGGAGCGTGAGGGGTTATCCATTGTTCAGCGCTACAATGAATACATTCTCACATCACTGCGTACCATGTGGGGCACCGATCTTGCAAAGGTCAGAATTGATTTTGGAGATCAAACGCACCTCTACCTCAGTAAAGCACTTGTTGGCCCACTAAAAGCCGGAATGGTAGTGGCGCATGGCCACTTTGTTAAGCTGACAAGAAAGGGGAAATTTTTTGCCGACATGGTGGCCGCTGATCTATTTCTGGTGTAGGGAAATGAAGATGACAATAATAAATAAAAACGCCATATCTCTCCAACTACGTTGGGCGTCAGTTTAACGAAGGTAATCTCAAGAAAATAAGTGACCTGAAACTCATCCTTTTTTCGTATCTTTGAAATCTATGGATACTAATAAAATAATAGAACATGACTTCATAATTGACAGGTTAACAAACTCAATATTGAATACAATTTCAGGAGATAGTTTTCCCACAGAAGTATCGATATTGACAAAAAATGGCACACATTAAAGAACCGGAAGGAATTGACTTTCTTATAAAAAGTCCACCTCTTTCTGAGCAAGAAAGAAAAGAGATTAGTAATCTGATTAAAAAGCTCAAAAGTAAATCAGCCAAAAAAATTAGTACCACCTTGCAAAAGAAAAACAAGGAAATGGCTGAATAAAAAACCGAATTCATGATAAATATAAGATTAGAGCGAAAGAATTACTAAAAAAGACAGAGAATATTGGCTGTGGATTTCATGATGCACATTCAGATTCTTATTATGGGATTTATGAGTAAAATAGCACAACCCGCCTACACGCGGCCATACGTAACTGGGGTTTAAGTGGTTGGGCAAGCGCATCGCTCGCTATCAAGTTTCTTACAGGCGGATAGTTTCGCCTCCACGTTTTCCTCATCTACGCATTCCGCCATCCGTTGTTGCATCATGCAGGAATAGACATTAACTAAATAAGCTACCTTTGAAAAATGTAAAATCAACTTTACAAACAGCGATGAAAACAAGTAATAATACAAACAATGGAACAACTGAAGTTCATCAACCGTGCGGGATGAAAAAAGTTGCTTCCGTGACCGATGAAATAACAGGCGCATTTGCAGAGTTGGAGCAAGGAGTGCATGCAGCTTTAGAGACCTATTCCAATGTCCATCGTGGCAGCGGGCACAACTCGATGGTGACAACGCATTTATTCGAGCAGGCCAGGGATATTATTCTGGAATATCTGGGGCTCCACAAAAGGAAATACGTTGTCATCTTTTGCACACCCCGAAGGGCAGAGACCCTCATAAAGCAACTTAATCCGGGGAGTTATCAAATTGTTTCAAGCCATGACATCGGCTTGTCAATAGGTGTAAGTGCAATAGCTGTAAAAAGAAAGGCCCTGCCCACAGGCGCCCCTTTCCAGACCGGTGGAGGGACAACCAAACTTATTTCCCAGGGGTGGGTAATCTGGGCCAATGCACCGGGCAGGTTCGAGGCCGGCACGCCCGCCATCGTCAACGTAATCGCGTTTGCAAAAGCATTGCGCCTGATAAGGAAGTACGGAAATGACATTTTCCAGGAATCGACCGCCAAAAAATTGACAATCGCCGACATACTGTACCATGACGAATTAGAGGAATATACCGGGCAGGAACTGGTGGATAAACTCAGGCAAACCCTGATAGGTCGCAATATTCGTGTCCCGACAGCGGAAGGTGAAATGCCCTATATCAACCTGGATAACAGTGCCAGCACTCCGACATTCACATCTATTTGGAACGCTTTCCGCCAAACATGGAGCCAGACCGCCCAGGTACAGCAAGAGGTCATTCATGAGGTCAGGTCGATCTGCGCCGGGTTCCTGGGTGCACCTCCGGGTGCCTATGATGTGATCTTTACTTCTAATACCACCGAAGCCATCAACCTGACTGCCGAAAGTTTGAGCCGTGAATTTGAAGAGGGCACCGAGCCTGTTATTCTAAACACACTTCTCGAACACTCCTCCAACGATTTGCCCTGGCGCATGATTCCCGGTAGTTCGTTGATCCGGCTGTCGGTGGACGCTGAAGGCTTAATGGATTTGAACGAGCTGGAATCACTAATGTGTGCATACAACCAGAAGGGTCAGTACGGAAAGAAGCGAATTAAACTTGTAGCAGTAAGCGGTGCTTCGAATGTTCTTGGCATTTGCAACAACATTGCGGAAATAAGTCGGATCGTTCATAAGTATGGAGCGCAATTGCTGGTGGATGCGGCACAGTTGATCGCACACCGAAAGGTGGATATGGAAGCATATGGAATAGACTATCTCGCCTTTTCTGCCCATAAGGTTTACGCACCATTCGGTTGTGGTGTGCTGGTGGCCAGACAAGGACTGCTTAATTTCAATTCTGCTGAACTGGGGCTCATCCAATCGTCAGGCGAAGAAAACGCAGGGGGAATCGCCGCATTGGGCAAGGCAATTGTGATTTTGCAACGGATTGGCATGGACTTAATCCGTAAGGAAGAACAAGCCTTAACGGGGCTGGCTTTACGCAAACTGTCTCAAATACCCGGACTCAGGATTTACGGTATTAAGGACCCGGACGCTCCGGGATTTGGCCAAAAACTCGGCGTAATTGTATTTGAACTTAAGGGCATGATGGCTAACCGTGTGGCCAAAGAACTGGCCATCCGGAGCGGAATCGGTGTACGAAGCGGTTGTCTCTGCGCTCATATTATAATTAAACGCCTGCTTAATGTTAGTCCTAAACTTGAGCAATTCCAGCGTTTGATGCTTACCCTGTTCCCCAAGGTAAAGTTACCCGGCCTCGTCCGGGTAAGCCTGGGTATCGAAAACAGCGAAGAAGACGTTGATAAATTGGTTCACTCGCTGAACAAAATCACCCGGCATCCACGGACCACATCTACCTCCAGGGAAAATGGAACGCTCAACTTGCCGCAGGCTGATGTAAAACAGCAGATGAACGATTTCGTCAGGGATTCGGCCTTGAGCGTTTTTTCATAACTTTGTGTTTTAACAAAATAAAATTTTTATACTTGTTTGCCTTTAGAAAAATAGTCAGGATGAGATTTTTTACAATACATCTCAGCAGTGGTATTTTACATGCTTTACAGGGATGTAAAGAACTTTTTTTTCAAATTGTAAATACGAAATATGAATCATTAGACTATATTATGACGTTAGCTACCATTTGGAAAAATTTGCATATCTCAAAAAAATCATTATAATAGCCAATGAAATTTATTAATTAAAATAGGAGAAAATTATTTTATGATTAAAACGAAAATTTTCAATGCAGGAATAATACCAAATTCAAAAGAAAAAGAAAGCGTGATTGATTTTTTATTTGACAACTTGCAAGAATATAGAGACCCTAAGTCAGACATAGAAAAAGCGGTTAATTACGCATTGAAAGAAATTCCCTCATTTGGGGGGTTTATAGTAATTTCATTTTTAGAAAATGAAATATCAGGTGTAGTAGTGGTAAACCAAACTGGAATGAAAGATTATATTCCAGAAAATATATTGGTCTATATTGCAACTCACAAAAATCATAGGGGAAAAGGCATAGGTAAAAAATTAATGCAAAAAACTATTGATATGG
>JABMQA010000471.1 GCA_013203545.1 Bacteroidota bacterium | reverse complement strand
TTTCGAAATCCTGACAGGTGTATCCCAATCACAGGAATGTAAAGATCTGAAAATTTGATCTGAATCTTTTTGAGCAATCAGGGTCGGGTAATTTAGCTGCGAAACGATTTCCAGAGAAATTGGATGGGTCTCCAAAGTAAAGTAATTAACCCGGGTATTTTTAGCTGCATAGTAGGTCAGCAATGCATTTAAGCCCGTTCCAAACCCAACCTCAAATATGTTAAGTTGCTGACAATGGCCGGATAGATAATGAAATCCTGTTTGAATAAACACATGTTCCGATTCGGTGATAGCACCAAACTTCGAATGATAGGCTTCATCCAGATCTTTCACAAACAGTGTGGTTGAACCATCTTCGGTATGCAGAATCTCAATCATGTTATTTATTGTAAAGCAGGTGTACGTTTTCAATAGTATTTTCAAACTGGTACCGGGCAATCACAGCTCCGGAATCGCCGACAATAAACAATGTATTGCCGGCAATGGCGTAAAGGAGGGAACTTGTCTCATCATATTCCAGGTTACTTACCATCGATAATTCAGCATGAAGACCCATAGTTTGCTGGTAATTGTAAAGCCAGATTCCGCTATCCAAACCTAAAAAAAACAAACCATTGCCTTTTTCTGCGATCGAATAAATGGTTTGACCAGGCATTTCAAACGGCTGGTAGGGTTCGCCAAGAAATCCATCATCCGGATAAAGCATTGCGACATCAACATGATTTTGTGCATCATTTCCAAAAATCATCAAACTACCACCTTCAACGGAAACACATCCAACAGGATCAAAATAAAGCGCAAATGTTGATAAAAGGCCACCAGATGGAAAGGCATACCTGCCGCCTGGAAAGTGCCCGCTGCCATTGGCCTGTGCTGAAAATGAAATTAGGTATGGATTTGAGAAGAAAATCATTTTTGAATAGAACCCCGAGGTAACCATTGACGAAAATCCAGCTTGCCCTGTCATGTTGTAGCCAATAGTTGCACCATTGTAAAACCCTGTAAATAAGTAATTATCGGCATATTTCAGGTATGTAAAATAGGGGTGTGGTGGATTTTGGATTATGGGCACAACCCACTCCTGCTCCAGTTTATCTGCATCATAGGCCACAAGGTCGCCCGAATATTTACCCGACACAAAAATGAATTGGTGCCACGAACTGATGTCAGAGGAGCCATAATCGCCTGATATAATTTTCTCTTTTTGGATATTAAGTTGCGGATTTAGTAACACCATCCGGATGGACTGGCTGTTGTTTTCCATAATCAATACAACATTCTGTAGTTGTCGGGGTGCCTCGTGGATAAAAACCGCTCTGTATTCGGTTGTAGTTTGACCCTGATCAGAAACCTGAAACGCCAGGTAATACGTATTGGTTTCAAGGTGTATATTATCAAGGAAATAAAGGAGTTCCGTATCCTTTCCGGTTTCAAAATTTTCGATAACCAGGGGTGAATGGACCGGCGTAAAATTTTCATTCTGGAGGTTAATTTTTAAATAAACTTGCGGGGCAGGATATTCCACCCTGAAAATGATCCGGATAGTATCGAACACATCATAACTTTTGCTTTTAACCGGTTCAATGATATTGATTTCAGGATAAATAATCTGCCCATCCTTATGACATGAAATCATACCAATACTGATAAAAACCAGAAGCAACAATTTTACTGATTTATTCACTTTACATGCTGTTTAATCTGAAATTATTAACTTTACAAATCAATTTATAACAAATAACGGAAAAAATGCTTGAAAATTTAAATCTGGAAAATGTTCTTTTTCTCGACATCGAGACTGTACCCTTATTCCCGGAGTATGAACAAGTGCCTGAAAATTTTAAAAAATTCTGGGGTGAGAAAACCGAAAGATTGAACAAGTATAATGATCCCGAAACCCCGGATGCTTTATACCGCCGGGCAGGGATCTATGCTGAATTTGGAAAAATTATCTGCATCTCCGCAGGCTTCCTCAAAAATAATGAGTTTCGGGTAAAATCTTTTTATGGTGATGATGAAAAAATTTTGCTTGAAGCGTTTGCTGAGATGGTAAACAGGTTTTACAACACGCCCCGGCATTTGCTCTGTGCACACAATGGTAAGGAATTCGACTTCCCGTACATTTCGAGGAGGATGTTGATAAATGGAATAAAAATACCGGGGATTTTGAATTTGGCCGGTAAAAAACCCTGGGAAATTCAGCACCTCGATACTATGGATCTATGGCGGTTTGGAGATTATAAGAACTACACCTCCCTGGGATTGTTGACTGCAGTTTTCGGAATCCCCAGTCCAAAGGATGATATTGACGGAAGCCAGGTGGCCGATGTTTACTGGAAGGAAAATGACCTGAAACGCATTGTTACCTATTGCGAGAAAGATACCCTTGCGGTAGCACAGCTTTTACTTAAATATATGGGTAAACCCTTAATTGACGCAGATAATATCATTGTTGTCTGATCGTTGGCACCCATTTTTTAGAATTGTTACCAGGGGTTATTTATTCAATCGTCAACTTTAAATTTTTCCCTAATCCTGCCTCTATTATTTTTCTAAAAGTTGACATTTCAATATCAGTCTTTTCGTTTTCAACCCTCGAAATATAAAATCTCGAAGTACCACTCCTCATGGCTAACTGCTCCTGAGTGAGTCCGGCTTTTAATCTGGCAGTCCTAATTAATAAGCCTAATTTGTTTGTATCATCTTTTTCAATCGGGATACTTAGCTGATATAAAACATCTGGTCCAATTTCATAGGGATGTATTTCTAATTGTCCGTTTTCATTTTTTAATTCTAATCCAATGTTTTTCCATGATAAAGTATAATTTCTTAATTCTACTTTATTGAATTCTTTTAGATCTAGTAATGGATATTCAATATCCTTCTCTGAGATAGCCCAATCATTAAAAATTTTAGTAAAATCAAGTAATCGGCTCTCACCATTGTTGAACATACACTGGATATTAAATCCATTCATTTTTTCAATCTTAATAATCCTTGGTATTTTTATTCTTTTTCTCATAATTTCGGATTTAATTGTTTAAAAATCCCCATTAGATAATCTTTATTTTTGTCTGCCCACTTTACAACTTTTTTTCTCTGAACATTTGGAACTTTACCTATGTACGTATTTAATGATTCAATTTCAATTAATTCCTCGTATTCAGCGTACAAGACATGAAAATGTGGTGGAGGATGTTCCCGTGCATATATGTCAATTTTTATTGAGTCAATAATTTTAATTGTCGGCATACCTTGTTATCTAAATCGACAACAAAGATACCAATAATGAAATCATTTACAAATTAATTAATCGACCTTGTCATGTCTGTAACAATTAGGCATTGTAACTCATTGATACAGACAGTACATAAAGGCACTCAATTCGGATTTCATTTTTACCTACACCTTCAAATATTTTTACTTATTTTTGCAAGTGACGTATTTTAATCATTTATTAATTGAACCCAATATCCAAAAATTAGTCTATGAAATCTTACCAGGAAATTGCAGAAGAGTTAGTGAATAAGTCTATTCTTGCCGGAGCTTTGTTCAATCAATACGATCAAAAACAGACCGATCACATTGTTAAGCAGGTTTTTGAAGCAGGTTTTAACAACCGTGTTAAACTGGCAAAAATGGCCGCTGAAGAATCGGGACTTGGGGTATGGCAGCACAAAGTGATAAAAAATGTAGTAGCAACTCAACTGGTCTATGAAAGTATCAAGGATGAAAAATCTGTAGGGGTGATCAGGGAGAATCATAAAGAAGGTACCATTGAAATTGCCCAACCACTAGGGCCCATATTTGGGATCATTCCGATCACCAATCCCACTTCAACCGTTCTGTTTAAAATCCTGATCTCCTTAAAATCAAGAAATCCCATCATTATCAGCCCGCCGCGGAAAGCGCCAAACAGTTGTCGTGAAACTGTGGATATTTGCTACCGGGCAGCACTTGAAGCCGGGGCGCCTGAGGATTGTATTCAAATTCTGCCTGAAATAGATCGCGACCTTACACATGCCATTATGAGCCATCCGAAACTGGCACTGATACTGGCCACCGGTGGTACCAGCCTGGTGCATGCAGCCTATAGTTCCGGAAATCCTGCCCTTGGTGTGGGGCCTGGGAATGTGCCGGTTTTCATTGATGAATCAGCAGATATACCGTTTGCCATCGAAAATATTATTACTTCAAAGACATTCGACAACGGAACCATCTGTGCCAGCGAACAAGCCATAATATGTGAGAAATCCATTTCAAAAACGGTAATAGATGAATTTGAAAAGCAAGGTTGCTATTTCCTATCAACTGAACAAATCACTAAGATTGAAAAAATTGCCTTTAACAGGGAAAAGGGCTTAATGAACGCTGATGTGGTTGGCCAGCCTGTTGAAAAAATTGCACGGATGGCCGGAATTGTAGTGCCCGCCGGAACAAAAATCCTGATTGCCAAACAAGATAAGGTTGGCAAAGATTATCCATTATCACAGGAAATCCTTGCACCAATCCTTGCGTTCTTTGAATCCAGCGATTACAACACCGCGATAAAATTGTGCATCGACCTGAATTATCTCGGCGGCATCGGGCACACAGCCGGTATATATGCCAACAACGAAGAACGTATTCTTGAATTTTCCAAAATAATGAATGCCGGTAGAATTTTGGTGAATACACCTTCGGTACATGGAGCGATAGGCGGATTGTACAATACTTTACCCACTTCGCTCACCCTCGGTTGTGGAAGTGGAGGTAAGAATATAACCACCGAAAATGTGACGTCACACAACTTGCTCAATATTCAAAGGGTTAGCCGGCGCCGTAGGAATGATCAATGGTTTGATTTTGACACCGAACTTTTTCTTGACGAATCAAAAGATGTAAATGTATTACTTAAGCAGTATTACAAAAACTTTTAAACCGAAACATGATGGCAGATTTTTACTATAATAAGGAAACCCATACGCTAAGCTGCGCCTTTACCGGGAAACTTGATACCAATATCAGCATGGAACTGGGACCGGTTATCGACGAAAAAGTGAACGAATATAAAAGTTCAATACCTGGAAATGCTTTAAATGTGGCATTTGATTTTGATCAAGTTGAGTTTGTTACCTCAACTTTTATCAGGGTGTCAGTAAGTGTTGCAAAAAATGTGGGAAAAGATCATTTCTCGATCATCAATACAAACCCATTGATCAAGAAGACGTTTAAGATTGCAGGGCTTGATGGCGAATTGAATGTGTCCTGATCCGGAATGGATATTTACTTCCGTTGGCTTTCCAACGTTTTAAGGATAATCAAAATCCGATCACATTGTGAAAGCCGGCCTTAGAAACTGTTTAAAAATGATATTTAAATTTGATTTGCCCCGTCCTTCTGTCATGGGCATCCATTAGTTTTCCAGTCAAAATAACTTCTCCAAATCAATCTGGCATTATTGTAAAAAATACCTGTTTTATTACAGATTTCTCCCTTCAACACTTCGCTGCGCTTGTGTTTCCAGTCGAAATGACATGGCTTTGGTTGGAAGTGAATAGTGGGTT
>JABMQA010000470.1 GCA_013203545.1 Bacteroidota bacterium | reverse complement strand
TGGAGATAATAATGAAAGATCTTTTAAAAACTTTAAGAAGTTCTTATAATGTTGACTTCGGGAAAATACTGATAATGAAGAAATACATCAATCCAAAATTTTAAGCCCACATTTACTTACTAGTAGTAAACAAATATTGATAATTTAGATACACTTACGAATTGGTGTTTTGACAAGGTGTTTTTTGAACATATCTTTGTAAATCAATAACAATCAAATTGGAAAACAAAATTCATTAATTATAAAAACGGAGTAAAAATGAAAAATCTATTGAAAATTTTATCGTTCACTATCTTTTTTGCAGGAATAATCTTTGCATCGTCATGTAAAAAGGATGTTAAAGATGATCCCAATCAGAAACTGACCATGGATGAGTTGCTTGTTCCACAGGATTTTGATTGGAAAACCACTGCGGATGTTGATGTTACCATTAACATTTCCGGCACCAAAGCATATGAGGCTATGTCGAAGGTTTATGTTTACAGTGCAGATCCTTCAATCGATGGAAAACTTATGGCTTCCGGAACCGCTTGTTCCGGAAAGGCATTTAAAACCATGATGCGGGTACCTGCATATTTTGAGGAGGTCTATCTTAAAATGGAATCTCCGTTCGGATAGGTAGAAACTGTATTGGTACCCATAAGCAGCGGTATCATCCAGTACACTTTTACCACCGGCAAATCTTCCAACGAATTTAAGGTAACTTTAGAGCCCGAGTGTAATGAGGAAGGCGACATTATTATTATACAAACTTCTGGTGAAATTGTTATCGACGATGGGCTTACCTACTCGCTTTCGGTGGATTTTGATGGGGAAATTGATTTTACCAATGCAGGCGGTACCCTGAAAATCTGCGGAAATGCAGTGGCAAACAACAACATTCAGATGAACAAGTCAACACATCACATTATTGTTACCCAGGGAGGCTCCCTGACATGTGATGATCTTTCGCTGACGCATGCCGACGCAACAGTGGCTGTATATTCCAATTCACTTCTGGATATTAACGACAATTTTTCGCCCAAGGGTTATGTACTGAATTATGGAACAATCGACGTAGAACATTCATGGGAAAATAGTGGTAACGACTCTTATTTTCAGAACTATGGGACTATGCTGATTGGAAAGGATATGAACCTTAATTCCAAAACCGAGAACATCAATGCTTGTAAAATCATTGTTCAGGACAAGTTCCACCAGAACAGCCCATCATGTATTTTCATCATGGAGGCCGGAAGTTACCTTGAAACCGGCGATGATTGCACATTTACCAGAGATGCAACCCACATGTATGAAGGTGCGATGATCAAGTGCCCGAAATTCTTTACCAACAACCAGTCGGAATTTACCGCTTATGGTGATGCCATTATTTGGGTTACCGAGGATGTGGATATCAAAGGTGACATTGACGGCCCGATTACAGTTGCCTATGAAGATGGCGTAGATCCTGATGTATCAGGTGACCTCACCAACGGTGCGAATGTGACACCCGTGGACGAAGTTACTTTGTATCTGCCCATATCAGCTTGTAATCCAACCGGATTTGGTGCGCCCCTGGTGATTGATACCGACCTTGATGGTGTGCCGGACGACCTTGATCTCTATCCTTTGGATCCGTTGCGTGCAACACATTCATATTTCCCGCAGGAGGGCGTTTGGGGAACCATTGCCTTTGAAGATTTGTGGCCTTCAAAAGGTGATTATGACTTCAACGACCTGGTAGTGGATTACACAGGTCATTATGTGCTGAATGCTGAAAATTATGTAAAAGACCTGGTTATCAACTTTGAGGTTCGTGCAATTGGCGCTTCCTTCAATAATGGATTTGGGTTCCAGCTTATGCAGATAAGCCCTGATCAAATCGAATCGGTTACCGGAATGGTACACGAAAGTGCGGATATGAATATTTTAATAAATGCCAACGGTACAGAGCAGGAACAGGATCTCGCTGTAATTATCCCGTTTGAATCGGCTGAAGACATCATTAACAGGTTGACAGGCGGTTCGATGTTTAATACTGTTATTGGCGGTGGCTCAGGAACTTCTGTTCTTGTCCCGATTGTGGTAGTTTTCGAAGAGGCTGTTAGTCAGGCAAATTTAGGGCCTGAATATTTCAATCCGTTCCTGATTAAAAATCAAAACCGTTCGGTTGAGGTGCACCTGCCAAATATGCCACCAACTGATCTGGCTGACATGAGTCTGTTTGGGACTCATAACGACAATTCCATTCCTGCTGAAGGCAGGTATTACAAAACAGACAATTGTTTGCCATGGGCACTTAATATTTACGAAAGATTTGATTACCCAATCGAAAGAGTGCAGGTTGTTGATGCCTACAACTATTTCCCGAATTGGTGCCAGACCGGTGGGGTTACTTATGAAGATTGGTACACCAACCAGCCCGGATATAGAAACGAGGCAAGTATTTACTAAATTATATCAGAACACTTTAAGATAATTTTGTAGTTAGTCCACCCTTCTGCCGGAAGTTTTCTTCCGGCAGAAGGGTTTTTTATGCACACACAATTTCAGGAATTCACGCTGAAACGGATTTCAATATCTAAACCCATTGATTATTTGGATTACTTATAAAGTGCAACATCATACGGTAGGTTGGTTGTAAATTTTTATATTTGTAGTTTTACACAAAACCACAATTTATAGTTGAAATTATGACTCAGGTTGCCCAAAATAAAATCGGTATAGTCCTCTCTTTT
>JABMQA010000045.1 GCA_013203545.1 Bacteroidota bacterium | reverse complement strand
CCGGGGATATTATTTTTTTTCAGAACGTTATCCAGGTCGGCTTTTAATTTGTCCAGGGATTGTTGATCGAAATGACTAATCGCAGAATATTTCATTTCATCATTGTTCCGGGCGAACGAAAAAGCAGAACACAAAGCCAGCAACATCAAAAGGGTAATTCCAATATTTTTTACACTGTTTTTCATAACATTTTTGTGTTCAAAGGTTTATTTTCCTGGCAGCAAAAATCTTTTTCCTGAAAACAAGGATTAATACAATTAGAAAAAAGCCATAGATTATCAATCTGCTTAATTGATCAGGGATATGTAAATTATTTGTGTCCAGCGTTCTTAAAAAGAAATTACCGGTGGCATGGATGGCCGTTGAAATCCAGATGGAGTTGGTTAAGTAAAAAAGAAGTCCGACAAATGTAAAAAGGATTGTTCCCAGGATTAATTCAGGTATTGTTATTTCTCGCACCAGGCCATGAATTATGGCAAATAAAAAGGAGCAGATCAGGATTCCGGGCAGAATGCCATAAGTATTTATCAAACGTTTTTGAAGGAATCCCCGGAAGGCAACCTCTTGCCAGAATGCATTGGCCAGGGCGACAAGAACAGCCATAAATAGCTCATTGGAGGAGAATACAAGCCCCATAATATTCCGGAATCCCGAAATCCCTACATCAATCAAAAGTGCCCCTGAAAACATAAAGCTCATTATTACGACACCCAAAATCAAGTAACCAGGCTGCTTTTTGTCGAAGGACACACCCAGTTCCGACAAGCGTATTTTCGTCTTATTAATAAATTTATTAATCAGTTTAATAAACAATATGATTAAAAGTCCACGGAGAATTTCGTTGATCAGGTTCCATGATTGAGATGTGTTTATCAGTTGTGTGGCTGTTTCCCTGATATTTTCAATTTCAGGATTGAAAATTTGAAACCGCAGCATATTCACGGAGACCACCGAAAGACTACTTGTTAGGATTGCCAGAAGTACAATAACAAAAACTGCGAAAAACACAATTGCATTTTTGATGTGTTCGTTTTTGATATTCCAGAAATTATACGTTATACGCTCCATTTCAGACGTTTAAATATCACTTATTAAACCTAATGGATCCAAAACTAAATTTCCAGTTGAATCGGATTTATATAAATATTTAACAATTATCATATGTTTCTAATGCATCAGGCAGGTAGGTACCAATACCTTTCAACCCATTCACCGTTAAGGAAAGAAGAATAACTTCTTTTATTTCATCTCTTGTCGCGCCGTCGGCTTTTGCCATGGGGACATGGTACTTTATCGCATTTTTATCATCGGCTACAACTTTCATGGCAATGTATACCAGTTGCTTGGTCTTGGGATCAAGACCTTTGGATGCAATTAAGGCATTAATAACATGTGCATAAGCTTCCTGGATTTCCGGAGCTTCCTTTTTAAAAACTTCCAGTGGATTTTTCATATTTAATAATAATTTTAATTACTGAGAAACTATTGATTTTAGATATTTTATACTGTTTTTGCCTGGTGGTTATAGTTTATGATTTCCTGTGATTATTGTAGCTGCACCATCAGCACAGCAAATTGCATCCCGTCATATAGCCCATGTGCGATGATCAGAGGCAATATCCTTCTGTATTTATAATAGTAAGCTGCTGCAACTATACTTTTTAACGCGATGGTTACTATTCCATAATAACCCTGGTAAAGATGAGTTACACCAATAATGACCGATGCGAGAATAATGACGATGATATGCCAGCTGATTTTCTTTGAAAGGCTCCACAAACAGTTCAACAAAAATATCCTGGATAATTCTTCAAAAAGTGCAATTCCAATCCAAAGAACCGGGCCAAACCAAATAGCCATTAATAATGGATCATGGGCAAGTTCCACCAGCATATTAAAAAGTTCATTAGTGGGGGGCTTACCCTGAGGCAGCCATTGAAGGGTGCTTCTTTCAATCATCATCATCCCAAAGTAAACAGCAGTGATTAACACACCAATGCCAACATCAATTTTCCAGTTCCCCTTACCCGGATAAAAGCTTTTTAAATTTTGATTGAGCAGAAATTTATTGAGGAGCCATATTAAAAAGATGCTGCCGCCTCCAAAAACCAGGGGATAAACAAGCATGTCGATGGTTGAGAAATTTTCGGTTTGGTTTAACCGGTACCAGATCATAATTACATTGATCGGTAATATGGCTATTGATACAGCAATAATGTTTTTGAGTTTAAAAAGCATTCAATGATTCTTTAATTTTAATTTTCAATTAACCAGCCCTGTCTCCAAAGCAGTGCCACGTTTTTTAATTAACTGAATTATTGTCATTTAACTAAAAGAATTTAAATCTGGTTCATTTAACTGTCAAATTTTTTGACAGTAGTACTAAAAAAAACGGACAATTCCTGCAAGAAATCTCCAGGGAGAAAATATTTGATGGTTTTAGAAAGTGATATCTAAAGTTTAAATGAACGTACAACCTGTTGCAAGAATAAACCTGAAATCTTTGGAGATATAATTTTTTCGATGAATCAGCATGATAGCCTGTTAAACAAAATAGCCACGACGATTTGACTTGTTTTGTTATTGAAATCCCATGATTTGTTTTGATCATCCGGCCAAAAGATGTGTTCACCGGAATTATTATTTTGCCTTTGAAAATTGTATACTTTTAATTTTTTTTAATGCAATTAATGAAAAGTAAAATAATACGCATATTATCCGGCTTAACTATTTGGCACGTAGTGTTCTGGCTGACAAACCTGGCGTTGTTTACATTTCCGTTTTTTTTGAAATATAATCAGGAGGGCGTTTTTCAGCCAGAAAAATTATATCCCGGTTTGATATATACATTCTATCTGGCTGTAATTGTTTATTTTAATTACTTTGTATTAATACCACGTTTTGCGGCTAAAAAGAAAGTAGGGTTGTATTTTGTAACTGTTACTGTTTCTGTCCTTATTGTAAACTTCTTCTTTGCCATATCATTTACTGCAATAAATAATATCCCGTTGTCATTGGTGAATGCCTTTTCTTTTTCTGTTCTTGAAGTGGTATATATTATCATTACCTCTTTTTTCAAGCTCTTTAAGGAGTGGATCGAGGACAGGGGATTGCAATTAAAAATCAAGGAAATTGAAAAACAAAAAGCTGAAGCAGAACTTTTGGCCCTGAAGGCTCAGCTAAACCCGCATTTTTTGTTTAATGTGCTCAACAACATTTATTCTCACAGTTTACATCAGTCCGAATTAACGCCAACCATTGTATTAAAGCTGTCGGAATTGATGAGTTATGTTTTATATGATTGCAGAAGCAATCAAGTCCCAATTTCCAGGGAGGTGGAATTTATCAAAAATTATATCGAACTTGAAAAGATACGATTGGAAGAAAAGATTGAAATCGACATAAACACAGATCAGGTGCGGAACATTAAAATTCCTCCGCTCCTGTTTGTCCCATTTATTGAAAATGCATTTAAACATGGAATAAATTCACAACCGAAGAAAAAGCAAATACAAATCGAACTGGTTGCAAATGAAAACAGTTTAATTTTTAGAATAACAAATACTGTTGGAGAGGTGAAGGAAATTGTAAACAAGAAGACGGGAGGCATAGGAATTGAAAACGTTAAGAAGCGGTTGGAGCTATTATTCCCGGATAGATATTCTCTTCATGTGCTTGATAAAGGCAGTGAATTCAGAGTATCAATGATCATCCATTCAAAATTTGGCAATCAATGAAAATAAAATGTCTTATTGTTGATGACGAACCGGCGGCACAAAGGGTTGTTGAGAAATTTTTGAGCAATTTTCAGCATGCTGTTATTTCCGGAAGTTGCAAAACGGCTTTTGAGGCGATCAATTTTTTAAATAATCATCGAATCGATCTGTTGTTTCTGGATATTAACATGCCGGGTCTAACGGGTATTGATTTCTTGAGGTCACTGAGAAATCCACCGGTGGTGATAATCACAACGGCCTACCGCGAATATGCGGTTGAAAGTTATGAGTTGGATGTGGTTGATTACTTGCACAAACCCTTTTCATTCGACCGTTTTTTTCAAGCCTTCCAAAAAGCAGAGGAAAAAATTAAACCCTCCTCATCAGGAGCAAGTGATAATTACGAAGGAGTTAAGGCATCAAAGGATCATTTTTTTATTAAAGCAGATAAGAAGTTTGTGCGTGTTAATTATGGCGAGTTGACATATATTGAATCTTTAGGGGATTATTGTAAGATTCACACAGAAAAAAGCAAGGTAGTGGCAGCCATTACCCTGAAAAAGCTACTCGAAATTCTTCCGTCCACACAATTTGTGCGCGTTCATAAATCTTTCATCGTTGCCTATGATAAAATTGAGCTCGTTGAAGGCAATACAATCAAAATCGGTACCTCTGTTGTTCCCATCGGGTATAGCTATAAGAAAGGGTTTTTAAAGCATATTGGAGAATAATTTTTTCTGGCTTCGTTTTTTCGGAAGATTAACAATTGATAGGAATAGCAAAACAGCCTAAACAAAGATTTTGAGGAAACTTCTTTTTATTCACTTTCATTGTTGTAAATGGGCCTCTTTTTGTACATTTACACCAAAAATTCATCAGATCATGAAAGAAAAACAAATAGAACTTTTACAGCAACAGATCGATAAACTCAACAGCAAGGATTTCGACCTTGAGGCCTGGAAAAATTACACCATTGTATTACTGGCCAGGTTGTTTGGCGAAAACAACCAGAAGATCAAACAGATTGAAAAACTCGAATACGAATACAACAGTTGGTCGCTGCGCAACACATCCGGCTTTTCATCATATCTTCAAACCTGCAAGAAGCTGGGTAAAGAAATTCTGGAGGCCTCAATAAATGAGATCGAAAATTTCGGCATTCCAGAAATCATTCATGATCAGACGAAAAGGCTGGATATCCAGGTGTTGCTCTCCGCACTCGAAGATGAACTGAAGGGTTCCCAGTACAAATCAATCATGAGGCTATTAAAGTCGGGTGAAAATGAAGAAGAAAAAAAGAGGCAATTGCTTGAACAACTCCAGGATATTGAAGCCGAAACAATTAAAGCGGTGCTTATTTCAATATTGATGAGTAAGGATTTTATTGCAAACCTTGATTAGAAAGAATCCCATTCTTATCATTCCTCAATAAAAGGAAAGCTGAGTGCATGCCAAAGGCATCCCTATCTTTGGGAGAGCGTGGGAAATTGCCGCCAATTGGAGAATGGAGAAATGGAGTATTGGAGAATGGAAAAATGGATGGACACGATACAGATGCTACTAAATTTCAGGGAAGGATGTGGACTACCGACTGTGGACTGAGAACTGATCCCGATAGCTATCGGGAGAGAACTGCTGACTTAACCACATTACTACCCTTTATCAAATTCACACTCCGCCCTAATCCCCACAAATTCATATTTTTAAAAGCTTACGTAGCCGGTATATGTTTTTTTTATACTTTTGCCGCGCTTAAAAATAGCCGAAAATTTTACATATAGATGGAATCAAAATATCGGGAATACAACAGTTTGAACCTTACTCAGCTCGCAAAGGATGTAAGAGCATTTTGGGAGAAGGAAGATATTTTTCATAAAAGCCTCAATAACCGTGAAAGTGACAAACCTTTTGTATTTTATGAAGGGCCCCCGTCAGCAAACGGCAAACCGGGAATTCATCACATGATTTCGCGTACCATTAAAGATATTTTTTGCAGATATAAAACCCTGAAAGGATATTACGTGGCCCGGAAAGCAGGATGGGATACCCATGGGCTGCCCATCGAAATTGCCGTGGAAACAACCCTTGGCATTACCAAAGAAGATATCGGGAACAAGATTTCGGTAGAGGAATACAACCAGGCCTGTCGCACTGAGGTCATGAAATTCAAAGGCCAATGGGATGACCTGACACTTCAGATGGGATACTGGGTAGATCTGGACGATCCATATCTTACATTCGATAACAAATACATCGAAACGGTCTGGTACCTTTTATCAAAACTTTACAAAAAAGGGTTGATGTACAAGGGGTACAGCATCCAGCCATACTCTCCTGCCGCCGGAACAGGACTGAGTACCCATGAACTGAATCAGCCGGGATGCTATCGTGATGTAAAGGACACCACGGTTACTGCACAATTTAAAGTGGTAAATAACAGCCAATCCGAGTTTCTATTTAAAGATGTTGACACGGATGTCTATTTTATGGCCTGGACTACCACACCCTGGACTTTGCCATCAAATACGGCACTTGCAGTTGGTGCTAACATCAACTACCTGAAGGTTCGTACATTCAACATTTATACCGACGAACCGATAACTGTAATTCTTGCAAAGGATTTGTTAGGCAGTTATTTTAATGATAAAGCTAAAGGTATTGAACCCGGTGATTATAAACCCGGTGATAAATTGGTGCCTTTTAAAGTATTGGACGAGTTTGCCGGAAAAGCAATGGAAGGAATGCGATTTGAACAGCTTATTCCATGGATGAAACCGGATGGAGATGCGTTTCGTGTAATATTGGGGGATTTTGTTACCACAGAGGATGGTACAGGCATCGTGCATATTGCACCAACTTTCGGGGCCGATGACGACCGCGTAGCCAAAACCTCTGGCATTGCACCACTCATTCTTATTGATAAAATTGGCAGTAAAAGACCCATGGTCGATTTGAAGGGCCGCTTTTTCAGGTTGGAAGATCTGGATGATAAATTTGTTACCGGTTTTGTAGATGTTGAAAAATACAGCGAATATGCCGGAAGGTACGTTAAGAACGATTACAACCAAAGTGCAGTAGATGGTGATCCGGTTCTGGACATCGATTTATCAGTAATGCTGAAGCTTGAGAACAAAGCATTTAAAATCGAAAAGTACACGCACAATTATCCGCATTGTTGGCGCACTGATAAACCCATCCTCTATTACCCGCTGGATTCATGGTTTGTTAAAACCACTGCGTTTAAAGATCGGATGATTGAACTAAACAACACCATCAACTGGAAACCAAAATCCACCGGAGCAGGCCGTTTTGGTAACTGGCTCGAAAACCTGGTGGATTGGAACCTCTCACGTTCGAGATTCTGGGGTGTTGGGCTTCCCATCTGGACCTCCGAAGACAAGAAGGAGCAAATTTGTGTTGGCTCCGCCGAACAACTTAAGGGTGAAGTTGAGAAGGCTATTGAAGCCGGTTTTATGACCAGCAACCCCCTGGCCGACTTTATTCCGGGTGACAATTCAACTGAGAATTACAAAACATTCGACTTTCACCGGCCCTATATTGATGAGATTGTGCTGGTTTCCGATAGCGGAAGGAAAATGTTCCGTGAGCCTGACCTGATTGATGTCTGGTTCGACTCCGGTTCGATGCCTTATGCACAATTTCACTATCCATTCGAAAACGCACATTTAAAAGATTATTTTCCAGCTGATTTTATTGCCGAGGGTGTTGACCAGACAAGGGGATGGTTCTTTACCCTGCATGCCATTTCCACCATGATATTCGACTCGGTGGCATATAAAACCTGTGTTTCGAATGGGCTGGTGTTGGATAAAAATGGTAACAAAATGTCGAAACGGCTTGGTAACGCGGTTGATCCGTTTTCGACCATTGAAAAATATGGCCCCGACGCAACCAGATGGTACATGATTACCAACGGCCAGCCCTGGGACAACCTAAAATTTGACCTTGATGGCATTGCCGAAGTTCAACGCAAATTTTTCGGCACCTTATATAATACCTATTCCTTCTTTGCCCTTTATGCAAATATCGATGGATTTAAGTATGATGAGCCGGAGGTGCCAGTTGAACAAAGATCCGAGTTGGACAGGTGGATTTTATCGGAATTGAATTCATTGATCAAACTTGTGGATGAATCATTTAACGACTATGAACCCACAAGGGCAGGTAGAGCCATAGCTCAGTTTGTCGATGATAAACTTAGTAACTGGTTTGTTCGTTTGTCGAGAAGACGTTTTTGGAAAGGCGACTTTTCCGAAGATAAGATTTCGGCATACCAGACATTGTACAAATGCCTGGAAACGGTTGCTATACTGGCTTCGCCCATTGCACCATTCTTTACCGACCGCCTTTTTACCGACCTGAACAATGTTACCGGAAAAACCGGGCAACAGTCGGTTCATATGGTGGATATGCCGATGGCTGATGAAAAACTGATTAACAGGGGCCTTGAGGAAAAAATGCAGCTGGCCCAAAAAATATCTTCTATGGTTTTGTCGTTGCGTAAACGTACAAAAATTAAGGTACGTCAACCATTGAATAAAATCATGATACCGGCCTTGAGCGATCAGTTCAAAGAACAAATTGAAGCAGTTACAAATCTGATCGCTTCGGAGGTGAATGTTAAAACAGTTGAGTTCATGGATGAAAATTCCGGCATGCTGGTAAAGATGGTTAAACCCAATTTCAAGGCTTTGGGCCCCAGGTATGGCAAGTTGATGAAAAAACTGGCCCCAGCTATCATGAAACTCGATGGTGGGCAGATAAATGAGCTTGAGGAAAATGGCCGGTTCATGCTTGATCTGGAAGGGCAGGAGATCGAAATTTTGATATCCGATGTAGAAATCTGTACACAGGATATTCCGGGCTGGCTAATTTCCACTGAAGGAAACCTTACGGTTGCACTCGACATAACAATTGATGAAAAATTGAAAGATGAAGGCATTGCCAGGGATCTGGTAAACAAAATCCAGAATCTTAGAAAAGAGAGTGAATTCGAGGTAACTGATAACATTTTGCTGAAGGTTGAAAAGAATGAAAAAATAAATTCGGCAATAGCGAATAATTTAAAGTATATTTGTTCGGAAACTCTGGCAAGATCACTTGATTTGGTTGATAAAATCAACGATAACGCAGGAGTAACAGTTGAACTTGGCGACGAAATAAAAGCTACCATTACAATCGCCAGAATTATCTAGCTTTTCGAAGCAAATTAACAAGGAGTGTTTCATTATAAAGATTTAGTATTATGGCAAACAACGGCATGGACAACAATGCTCCAACTGCAACCAAGACGAGGTATGGCAAGGAGGAACTCAATGAATTCAGGCAAATTATCGTGGAAAAGCTTAGAAAGGCTAAAGATGACCTGGAACTATTAACCGAAGCGTACACCAATCATAACGAGAACGATACCAACGATACCTCACCCACTTTCAAAATACTGGAAGAGGGATACAGCGTTTTATCGAAAGAGGAAAACAGCCGCCTGGCAGCCCGGCAGCAAAAGTTTATAACCAATCTCGAAAATGCACTCGTGCGAATCCAGAATGGTTCTTACGGCGTATGCAGGGTTACCAGAAAATTAATTTCAAAAGAGCGGCTGAGAAGTGTGCCCCACGCCACACTAAGTATCGAAGCAAAACTTCAGCAAAACCAGCAGCGAAGATAAGTGTTGAAAAAATCCCTGATCATTGTTTTTTTAATCCTGCTTGCTGACCAAATTCTCAAGTTCTGGATCAAGCTCAATATGACTTTGGGTGAGGAAATCCATGTTTTTGGTAACTGGTTCATCATCCATTTCACTGAGAATGAAGGCATGGCTTTCGGATTAACATTTGGTGGGGACTTTGGGAAACTGGCACTGAGTATTTTCAGGATCCTGGCCATCATTGCCATTGGCTGGTACCTCGTTGATTTAACAAAAAAACACGCAACAAAGGGCCTGATTATTAGCATCGCCCTGGTGTTTGCCGGAGCCATTGGCAACCTCATCGACAGCATATTTTACGGACTGATCTTTGACCAGTCATCATACCATACCGTTGCCACACTCTTACCTGAAGGCGGCGGATACAGTACATTCCTCCATGGTAATGTGGTGGACATGCTCTACTTCCCGCTTTTCGAAGGCTATTATCCCGGCTGGTTTCCCTTTTGGGGAGGGCAGGATTTTATCTTCTTCCGACCTGTGTTCAATATCGCCGATTCCTCAATTACAATCGGTGTGCTATTGTTGATCCTTTTTCAGCGGAATTTTTTCACAAAACCGGTGGAGGTTGAAAGTGATCCGGTTGGGAAGGAACCTTAGATGTTTCCCATCCTACAGTACAAATCCCAAAAAGCTATCAGTCGTGATCCTTACACCTTGTACATTTTTTCCCTCAAGGCCTTTATGTTTTCATCTGCAATATAATCATCGTATTCCATCAATTTATCGATGATGCCATTTGGTGTAAGTTCGATAATCCGGTTACAAACCGATTGAATAAACTCATGGTCGTGCGACGACATAAAAACATTTCCCGGATACTTTATTAAATTATTATTGAACGACTGGATAGATTCCAGATCGAGATGATTTGTTGGCGTATCCAGCACCAGCGCATTGGCATCAACAAGCATCATTTTCGAAATCATGCAGCGCATTTTTTCCCCTCCTGATAAAACATCAACCCGCTTGTTAATTTCGTCCCCGGCAAATAACATTTTTCCCAGATAGCCGCGAATATAAAGCTCCAATGTGTTGGTTGTAAACTGGCAAAGCCAATCGAACAGGCTTAATTCGCTTCTGAAAAATACCGAATTATCAAATGGCAAATAGGCAGATGTGATCGTTTGCCCCCATTGATAGGTGCCCGCATCAGCTTTTTGATTGCCAACAATAATCTCAAAAAAAGCAGTCATTGCGCGGGTGTCTTTTGACAAGAAGATTATTTTATCGCCTTTGTTTGCGTAAAAATCCACATTTTTAAACAGGACTTTCCCGTCAATGCTTGCACTTAACCCGTAAACATCAAGGATTTTATCGCCCACCGGGCGTTCAGGAGTGAAAATAATGCCCGGGTATTTTCTTGTTGAGGGTTTGATATCTTCGATGTTGAGCTTTTCAATCATTTTTTTGCGACTGGTTGTCTGCTTGGATTTTGCGACATTCGCACTAAAACGTGAAATGAACTCTTGTAATTCTTTGCGTTTTTCTTCGGCTTTTTTGTTTTGTACCAATTTCTGTTTCAGCGCCAACTGACTACTTTGATACCAGAAGCTGTAATTTCCTGCGAACATCTGTATTTTTCCGAAATCAATATCAACAGTATGCGTACTAATGGCATCGAGAAAATGCCTGTCGTGAGAAACAACCAGAACAGTATTTTCATAATTCGCCAGGTAATCCTCCAGCCACATTACGGTTTCGAGGTCGAGGTCGTTTGT